>NZ_JBHYGR010000007.1:94990-144658 GCF_042738155.1 Kitasatospora sp. NPDC059088
GGTCCGGCGCGCCGGACCCGCGCCGCGCGGCCGCCAGCTCACCCGCCTGCTGCGCCCGTTGGACTTGTGCCCGGAACGCTAACTGGCCAGCCGAGCAGCTCCTGCGCAGCTCGCCCGCGCCGTCGGAAGACTGGCCAACAAGCCCGTCCCGTTGGCCATCTAGCGGGTCCGGTCGCAGGCGGGTCACGCACGACCACCACCGGTACGCGACAGGGTCTGCCCATAGTTGGGAAAGCGAGTCCCTCCAGTCCCTGATGGGGTCGCCGTGCCCCATCAGGGACTGGGCAAACAGCACAGGGACTGAACGATTCAGAGCGCGCGCGGCGTCGTAGAAGGGAACGCTATTCCCCTGCCGTACCCAGGTGGGCCCGAGGCCCTGGCAGCCCCGGGTATTGGCCGGAGATGGCGAGTGGCCAAGGGCCCGTCGCGGTCGACCCGCTGGCCGGGAGGGTGCCGCGTCTGCGCTTCTGGCGGAGCGCAGGAGTCAGGCGCCGACTCGACCGCGTTGGGAACGCGGGGTCTTCATGCCGACGGCCTTGGCCTTGATGGTGCGGGGGTCGACTGCCTCGCCGGGAGCGCCGGCGGCGTAGGGACCGTCGGGTTCAAGGTCACGGTCGTGGGGCAGCAGGAAGAACACCCGGCGCCGGTGCAGGCCGCTGTCGGGGTCGGCTTCTGCCGTGGCATCGAGTTCGGCGTAGCCGACCATACGACCGTCGCGCAGCCAGCGCGGCTTGCCCTGGCGACGGGGGGTCTTGTCGATGGTCTGGCGTACGTAGTCGAGCGCCGAGAGGTCCTCCAGCCAGACCACGTCCTTCTCGTGGGTGAGAGCGCTGCCATCCAGTAGCGAGCTCATGACCGAAGGCCTTCCTTCTTGGTTGTGGGCGAGGTGGTGGAGGGAGAAGAAGATGTGCCGTCTGCATCGTAGGCGGGCGCGGTCTGCGGAGTGTAGACGGCCGGGGTCGGTTTCCAGCTTGATCCGCCAGCCGCCGCAGCGGGGAGTTTGTCAGTCGGCAAGGAGGCCCAGCCCGGGATAGAACTTGCGGCCGTTGCTCTTAAGCATGTCGTTCGGGGTGGCCAGGCCGAGATCGGTACGAACGCGGGTGGCGAAGGCCCGGTTGCTCGTTGGGCGGATGCCCTCAGCGGATGTGCACCAGGTCACATAGGCCGCGTAGAGCTGGCCCTGCTCCACGCGCAGTTCTGTCTCCTCGCTGTTGCGGGTGCAACACTCGGAGAGGAACCGACCGATGGTGTCCTCGGTGGTGGCGTAGGCGTCGGTGGCCAGCCGTACCCGGGACGGTCCTTCCAGCGGGTCGGGCAGCCCGGCACCGGCCTGCCGCCGTTCGCGCAGGTCGTGGTAACGGCCGGCTCCCTGGACCACCCAGTGGAGGATGCCCGGTCCCTCGTCGCGGACCAGCTCCATGGCGAGGTTGTCGATCTTGTTCTCGTCGGAGACGGTCCGCTCGAAGGGCACGAGACGGATGCGGCGCCAGAAGGCGAAGCCGCCGGTGGTGACCTCGGGCCGGTGGTTGCCGAGGAGCCACAGGTGGTGGGTGGGCAGGAAGGAGAAGTAGTCCTGGCGCATCCGGCGGGCCTTGATCCTGTCGCCGCCAGTGAGCAGTTTGACCCGGGCCTCGTCGAAGCGGTCGGTGGACTTGAGCTCGGAGCACACCAGCAGGCGTCGTCCATGGAGCTCTGTCAGCTCGGTGGAGTGCTCGTTGTACGCCCCTCGGTCCATCAAAAAGCCCGGCGGCGCGGCGTCGGCGTAGTCGCCGAGCAGCTGCAGCATCACGTCGAGCAGGACGCTCTTGCCATTTTTGCCGTGACCGTAGAGGAAGGGGAGGACCTGGCCGCCGACGTCGCCGGTGGTGGAGTAGCCGAGCAGGACGTGGAGGAAGTCGATCATCTCCCTGCCGGCCTCGTCGTTGCCGAAGGTCTCGTCGAGGAAGCGGGTCCAGCGCGGGGTCGGCATGTTCTCGGGCGCCACGCTGGTGGCTCGGGAATGGCAGCCGCCGGCCGGGGACGGCTTGTGGAGCCGGCCGGTGCGCAGATCGACGACGCCTGCCGGGGTGCACAACGCCCAGGGGTCGCTGTCCAGCTCCTCGGCGGCCATGCTCAGGGCCGGGGAGGACTTGGCCTGCTCCAGGAACGCCTTGATGCCCGCGGTGGAGCTGGTGCGACGGCGGTGGAAGGCGACCTCCCGATCGGTGTACACCAGGGCGGGGTCGCTCTCGGGCATCTGCTCCGCGAGCTCCCCGGCGGCCCACAGCGCTGCCTTTTCCGCGCCGCGCTTCCAGCGGTAGCCGGCCCACTCGTACCAGCCCAAACCCTCGACGTGCCGGAAGGTGTCCTGGTAGAGGCGGATGAACAGCTTGGCGTTGCCGCGGTCGGTGAGGGTGTGGGGCAGGAGGCCGTCCTCCTGCCCCACGACTGCAACCTTGCCCGCCTTCTGCGCGGGAAGGGGAGCGGCGGGGACGAGTTGTTCCTCGAACTCCAGCATCTCCTGTGCCGCGGCAACGGCGTCGAACCCGCGCGGAGCGTCGGCGGTGCTCATGAACGACGTCCTTCAAGGTGGAGCGGGCGCCGTGCACCCGCCGCGAGGGAAGCGGTGATCAGGTCTTCGATCCGGCGGGCCTGCCGGGGACGGGCTGTCAGGGCCGCGGCCAGCAGCAGCGCAGAGGCTTCGTCCTGCCCGAGGACGCCGGCGCCGACCAGCCCCCCGGCGGTGTAGGCCGCCCGGTTCAGCTTCTCCGTGAAGCCGGCGCCCTCGGGAACGCGGGCGCAGCCCGCGACTTCCTGCAGAAGCGGGCCCAGCGTGCGCGCAGCGGCGCGGGGCCTGCGTCGGCCCGAGGTTGCGCTGACCGGGGCAGGGCTCTCGCCAGCTGCGGGGATCCGGTGGCCGGTGCGGGTCAGCTCGGAGGCGAGCCAAGTAGGCAGTGGGGCGGGCCGTCGGCCATCGCCGACGACTTGGTAGGTGCCGGCGGGAGTCCACGTGCCGGGCGCGACGATGTACCCGCCGTGGGCCCGGACGTCCACCTGCCAGGCCAGGGCAACCTTGGAGCTGGATCCGGTGGAGCATCGGAAGGCCGTGGTGCTCCAGTACCAGATGTGCAGGCCTCCCGAGGGCGTACGAACCCGCAACGTCGAGGTGTCGTGCGCCGGGTCGGGCTGGCCTCGGTAGGCGGCGAGCAGGGCGAGGGTGTCGTACCCCGAGGCCAGGCCTTCGAGGTTGACCTGCTCAGGGATCCGGATTCCCGGCAGAAGCAGCGACCGGTCGGGAACCGTGTCGGAGTGCGCGTCAACGTCGATGACGATCAGGTTCGCGGGACCGCAAGCGACGCCGACCCCGAAGTCCGGTCCCTCCTGCCACCACATGTCGACCAGCCGCGGGTCCGTGGTGGCAGCGTGGAAGCCATGGCAGTACCGGCCCTGTGCGATGCAGGCGCAGTCCTGCGGGTCGTCCCTGAGGTCGCGACAGCTCTTGCAGCTTCCCACGGGGGTCTTGCGGCCAGGGGCGAGAGGATGAACGGGCCAAGCCTGGGCCGCGCACCAGCGGGCCCCCGCGAGTCCGCGTACGGGCATCGCGGGGGCATCGCCGCTCTGCTCGATGTGCACGCTCTGTCCTTCGCTGGATCCCGGTCCCTGGTCGCAGCCGTGGGGAGCGGCCAGGGACCGGAGGGACCGAAGGGACTGAAATCTGGAATGGGCAGAGCCTAGCGTGAGCCGATGGGGATCCCCGCCCTCGGCCCTTTGGTCACCACCTCAGGTCGTGGCCAGAAAGGGCACGTTGCCTGCACGTAAGCCGCTTTGCCCAGATTTGAGAGAGACCAAAGGGACTGACTTTCCGAACTCTCCGACTGTAGCGATCACCGGCGGCGTGTCTTCCGGACACGCCGCGCACTGGCCCGCTGTTCGAAGCTCAGTCCCTCCAGACCCTCCGGTCCCTGGGGGGCGAAGTGACCGGCCAGCCAGCCAGGGGCTGTACGGACTCTGTGTCAGGGTCCGGATTTCTTCGGTCCCTTCGATGTTTTCCCAGGTCAGAGGCCATTATGGCCGATGAACAGGGACTGGAGGGACTGGGATTCCCCATTATGAGCGGAACTTGATTACATGAGGCAGTGACCCCCTTTGTGCGCGGGCGCGTACGTAACCGACCCAGAGAAGGAGATCTGCTCATAATGGGGAATCCCAGTCCCTCCAGTCCCTGGAGCTGTAGTCAGATGTGCTTTGACCTGCAGAAATGCACAGGGACTGAACGTCTCCGAGGGTAGAGACCCAAGCCTGATCAGCGGTCCCTGACTCTGGCCGGCAGCAGGGACGAGGAGAACGCCGATTGCTGGTCCCTTCCGATCCGGACATCTTGGGTAGGGACCGAAGCTCTCCGTCGCTCCACCAGAAGACCTACCGCCCCGAGGCCTCCTGACAGGTAGCCCCCGAGCTCGCGAAGCCCAGGCCGAGCGAGGAGCGTCTTGACGGTCTGTCCAGGGTCAAACTCCTCCCCCCGGCCGTCTGTGAGCGTTCCGGACCGCCGGAGAGCGCCGTCGAAAATCGCTGGGGGCGGTGCCGATGGTCACGGGAGGAACCCGTCGCGCTGTCCCCGCGCAGAACCTGCGGACGGTGTGTCCCCGTACGAGCCGCCGAGCGGGTGGCCGAAGTCGATCGATCAGGTGAACGCAGCGTCCGTTCGGCCCCATGATTTGGTACCGGAGCCGCACCTTCGCCATGATCCGGCCGACCCCCAACGTCGGCACGGCCTGGGCCGCGCCCCGACCAGGAAGCCCGGTGTGCGTCAGTCCGTCCACACTGGCACCTGGCGAGTGACCTCGACCGATGTCCGCACCGTGCCATGCCCGACCTGCGGTGTCCGCGCCGGCCACAACCGGTCAGGGCCAGCCGCCCTGACCGGGAACGCCCGCTCCCGCCGCTCCCCCGCCGACCCTCAGGTGCCCCGGGCCGCGGCCTCCGTCGTCTCCGCGACGACCAACGCGGTGAGCACCGCGACCCGCGGGTCCGTCTCCCCCACGGCCGCCAGGACCGCGTGACCGGGCCCAACCGGAACACCCTCGTGCGCCTCCCGCCCCGCTGCGGACAGCTCGGCGAATGCCGCCCGAAACCGCCCGACCACGTCGCCCTGGTGGTCGTCCTCCAGGTCGTGGAACGTCAGCAGGCAGGTCCACTCCAGGCTGTGCGCGCGCAGAACCTCCTGGCAAAACCCGGCAGTCAAGCACGCCCCCACAACGCAGCCCCTCCTCCACTACCGTGCGGTCAGACTGCCGACTCACCCATTGGGGAGTCCGCGCTGCCGTAGCCGCACCCGAGTCGCGGGGCGGGGCCCCGACGGGCGCCCGAGCCGTCGAACGCTTCGGCCAGACCCGGCCCGCTCACGCGTCAGGACCGGCAAGGGCCCTGAGGTGCCGCAGCCCGCAGCCGTTCGATCGGCAACCACAGCTCCAAGCCGGAGCCGGCGTGCGTAG
The DNA here is from genome assembly GCF_042738155.1 of Kitasatospora sp. NPDC059088. NCBI lineage: Bacteria > Bacillati > Actinomycetota > Actinomycetes > Kitasatosporales > Streptomycetaceae > Kitasatospora > Kitasatospora sp. NPDC059088. Next base: position 100,462 of record NZ_JBHYGR010000007.1, read on the forward strand.
CCGCACGGGCCCGACGGCGCTCCTGGCCCGGCAGCCACCCGTACGAGAAGGCCTCCAGTGCCGCTACGCTCCGTCAAGTGCGCGAAGCACGAAGTGACATGGCCGACAGGCGGAGGAGTCCCGGTGTTCCGAACACTGCTCAAGCAGTATGAAGCGAACCAGCAGCTCAAGCGTGACATCGCGCGCGAACAATGGGAAGTGGAGAAGCGCTTCCGCGAAGACGACCGCGAGGCCCAACAAGCAGTCCTCCAGGCAAACACGGTCGGTCTCGACGAGCACAACACCACGATGAAGCTCGCCGCCGGCGTCAGCTACCTCACCCTGGTGTGCCACGAGGACACCTGGACCTTCGTGGCGCGCTGCGCCTTCGGCCACTGGAAGGCCACCTGGACCAAGTGCACGCATGACCCCTCGGACTACCGTGGACCGAACACCGCGAGCGTGTACTCCGTGAAGTTCACGGTCTATCCCAACCTTCGGGAAGGGAGTGTCCAGAAATTGCAGGACGGTATGCAGTCCGTCAACCTCTCCGGTCACAATCTGACCAGGATCCTGGACACCCTGCGCACCGGATCCGCCGGACCAGACCTTGTCGACTCGGCACGGTGCCGGACGCTCTACTCGAAATTCGCCCAGTTCGCCTCCACGGTCGACCCCGACGCCCTGCCCGGGCAGACCACCGGGATCGAGTTCCGCATCGACGACAGCGTGATCGTGGCCGGCACACCGGCATAACCTCCCAGGGCTGGCAGCCGGCCAGCCCGGGTTCCTCCCCTGGCCAGCACGCTCCCAAAAGGCTCAGCGGTGGGCTGTGCCACCTCAGCCGTTCCCCCGACCTTCGGTGCTTCCGCGCACTCGTCGCGATGTCGTCCTCGGCAACGTGGGCGAGGAACAGGCCGCAGATGGGGGCTACCCGATGGTGGTCCTCGGGCTCTGCACATCGCCGTAGTAGTGGCCGTCGATCCACACTCCGGTCGAGATCACGTAGGTGCCCGCCGGCGCGGTCCACTCCGACCAGGACGAGCCGTAGCCCGGGTCGCGCCCGGCCCACACCGTGCCGGTCAGGTCGCCGGAGGAGGTGCAGCCGAAGTCGTGGGCCCAGGGCCCGTTGATGTTGTTGACGTTCAAGGCGTGCGCGCAATACGTCAGACCCTGGCCGGTTTAGTTCTGGAACCCGACCTGGGCCTCGATCGTGCGGCGGTCGTCCTGAACGTTGTAGCAGGAGTCCAGGTAGACGGAGCTGCCGTAGACGGCTGCGTACCGCCCGTGCGTGTTCGCGGAGCGGCAGGCGTACGCGCTGTCGGCGTGGGCGCTGCCGGCGCTGATGGCCGTGCCGCTGACGGCGATGGCGCCGGCGACGGCTGCCTGGGTGAGACGTTCGGTGATCTTGCGCATGGTTCCCCCCTGGGGACGGCCCCGGAGCCGGGATACCCGACACCGGGGAGCTGCGGCAGGCGACCCGCGATCGGGCCGGCTGGGGACCAATCCTCGCGGCGGAGGCGTTGGGTCACCACGACGTTGACCCGACGTTGACGCGACACTTCCCGTCGCACGCCGAGGACGGCGTTGGTGGGGCAGTGTCGGCGGATCAGCGGAGGTGAGCGAACGGGTCGTAGCCGAGCGCGGCGATCCGGCTCTCGACGTGACGCAGTCCTGCGAGCGACTTTGCGATGTCCGGGTAGGGGAGCTTGAGGTGAGCGGCGGGCTGGGCGTTGAGGTACTCGGCCCGTGGGCAGACGTCCAGGTGCAGGCACGACTCCAGGCCCGTATTGCACACTCCACACAGCAGGCCGCGCACCAGGCCCGAGAAGTGATCATGATCAACGACCGCGCCGGGAAGGACACCACAGAGCTGGCACAGCGGCCCCATGACGTTAACCAGGTGGGCGCGCATCCTGCCTACCTTGCTCGCTGCCGGGAGCGGGGGCCACAGGTACGCCGGTGCGACGGGGCAGCGACTCGCAGCCGGTACGGTACCCGGCTCCCTGCCACCGGGCATCTCGTTGACCCGCCAGACCACGTCCATGTCCAAGACGTTTGGGTCCGTTACTGAGGCGGTGGCCGGCCTCAACGCCCGCCCGTCGTCGTCAGTCCACCACCGCGCCCGGAACAAGTGCCGCCAGCTGCCTTCCGAGTCCCGACGGCTACGGCCGAACTTGTGCTCCATCCAGGCCGGCCAGTGCGTCTCGTCGACGGAGCAGAGCATCGTGGTCTCACCACGAAGGTGGTAGCGCCCGTCGTCTCCCCGAACGGCAACAGCGGGAACCTCCGGCGTCGTCTGGCGGGCCTGACAGACGTCGCCGGGCCGGACCCGGCTCAGTGCGAGGGCGAGGGCGTCCGGATTCAAGGCCGAGCTCCAGACGAGGGCCATTCTTCGGTGTTCGGGGAAGTCCTCCAGCGTCAGATCGCCCTCGTGCCCTGCCGGTGTCCTCATGACCAATCCCCTCAGAAGGCCGCCCAAACGGTCAGCGGTCCATGCTCCACCACGCCAGCGACAGACCGTCCACCCCGGAGCCAGTTTCTTTCGTCGACGAAAACGCCCAAGCAGCGCCGGCCCACAGCCCGCCCGCACCGACCATGTCTTTCGTCGACGAAAGCGCCAGGGCCTGGTCGGTCGATCGCCCAGGGCCAGCTACAGCCGGACAACTGGAGCCGGACGAGACCAGGTGTGCCCGGACGGGACAGCTGAGCTGCCGCCGCACTCGGCCACCACGCATCCAGGCGGATTTCGTCAACGAAAGGGCCAGTTGCTCCGCCCTCTTCCGTGGGGAGTCCTGCCGATCCGCGGCGCCGTCAGAGGCGAACCCGCTAGCGTGGCGGAGCACGGCGGGGCCGCCCTGGCCGATATGTACCGAGCGTGCCGGTTAGGGTTCTCCTGATTCGAGATCCTCAGCGCCAGGAGTCAATTTCAGTGTCACGGCGAAGCAACCGCGGTACCGGACGAAACGCCAACAAGGACAACCCGCAGACGGAAGCGGCCTCAGCCAGCTCTGCGGACGAGCAGGAATCCGGCGACGCGCCCGTGACTTCGCCGGAGACATCGGCGACCGACGTTGACACGGATGCGCGGAACGAGAGCAAGACCCCTCGGCACGTCGTAAACGGTCAGCGCTTCCTGGCACCCCTGGAGCACGTCGCTCCGAACCCGGTCAACATCCGTGAGGAGTGGGAGTGGGAAGAGGACTCCTTCAAGGACCTGACCGAGAACATCGACGAGCTCGGCGTTCAGCAGGACCCGACCGTGATCTCGTACGCCGTCTTCGCTGAGAAGTACAAGGAGGAGGCGAAGACCCTCCCGGAGAACACCTACTGGGTCCTCGGCGCCGGTGAGCGCCGGTACAGGGCCGCGCTCGCCAACGGTGCCACCGAGCTGCCGATGGTGCTGCGTGATGACCAGATCGAGAAGATGGACGAGCTGATCTGGTCTGAGAACCAGAACCGGGCCGGGCTTCACCCGCTCCAGGAGGGCAGGCTCCTCCAGCGGTTCAAGGACCGTGGGCTGACCGCCGAGCAGATCCAGGCCAAGCTGGGCCGGCGGAACAAGGGCCTCAGCGAGGCTGCCATCTCCAAGAAGATCCGCCTCTACAACGAGGTCCCCGATGGCAAGGTGCGCACGGCCATCGGCCGTCGAGTGCTCGGCGTCGACCCCGCCTACCTGCTGCTGACCAAGTACGGGGCTGAGGGGATGGAGGTCGCCTACCAGCGGATGCGCGACCTCGAACTCATTGCGAAGGACCTCGTCGAACTGGACTTCCCCAAGCCGGCTCCGAAGGAACCGGCGCCTGAGCCGGAGACCGGCGCTGAACCTGAGACGGACACCTCCGACGCGCACGCCCCCCAGCGGCCGGGCCGCCCGGAAGCAGCAGACCAGCCGAACCCGGACCAGGGAATCGATCGCGAGAAGCAGTCCACGGGCCGCATCCCCGCGCAGCCGGTGGACAACCCCTCCAAGCGCACCGGTCTCGACAAGGCGCCGGCGACGAAGGACGGCAAGCACGCCGAGGAGCTCCGTGAAGAGGCTGACGATCTTGCGCGCTTCAAGGCGGGAGCAGCGCTGCTGGCCTCCGAGCGCGACCCGGACGAGATCGTCGAGTCGGTCTTCATCGCGCTGATCAACAACGCCCCCGAGGCTGTGCAGCTCCGAGCGCAGGACCTCCTCGACGCGAGCGGGATCCCCCCGGCTGACGGCGTGCAGGAGCTCGCCCGTCGCGCCGAGGCCATCGCCGCTGCGGACGCCCAGATCCGTCTGGCCCGGCGTTCCGGCGGCTACGACGTCAACCACCTCCGCGGCCTCGTGCGCCACGGTTACGAGCCCACCCTGACCGAGAGCGACCTGCTGACGACGGCCACTCCGGTGGAGCAGGCATGAATCTGGAGATGCAGGACTGATGCGAAACCGCAGGTACCCCGACGGCCCCGTCGTGATCGGCTTTGCCAACGAGGGCGGCGGCACCCGCAAGACCAACGACTGCGTGAACGCCGCCGTCGAGCTCGCCCACCGAGGCTGGAACGTGTGGGTCGGGGACGGTGACCAGACCATGGCCGCCAGCACCTACTTGGGATACGGCGTTACCAACCGCAAGCACAACCCGAAGCGGGTCGATGCGATGGACGCCCGCCTGGCGCGGATGACGAACATCTACGACGTCCTCCACCGCCGGGCCACGCTGCTCGAAGCCACAGTGCCGGCCCGCCGCCGCACGGTGCCGGTCGAGGAGTGGGACGATCTGGCGGACGACCGCGACGAGTGCTTCGAGGAGATCCCCAACCTCCGCCTCGTCCTCGGGTCTCGGTCGATGGTTGATGCGAGCAACGACATCACGAATCCTCGCCACGGCAAGGGCGAGATGTGGCTCAGGAGCGCGATCAAGGCGGTGCCCAAGGGCACGGTCGACCTCATCTGCTGGGACTTCCGCGGCACCTTCGACATCCTGGAGTACTCCGAGATCGCCGCTTGCGACGCCATCATCGGCTGCGTCAAGCCGGACACCAAGGACGACGACACCCTGCACAACCTCACGAAGTTCATCGAGAAGGCCGAGGACCGGTACGAGTTCTCCGAAGGGTGCGCCGACCTGCGCTACGTCCTGATCAACGGCACCCAGCCCAAGAACCGCGGGTCGCACTTCGGTGAGATGGTGGCCGACATCCAGAGCTTCTACAAGCACCGGGTCCTGCCGACCATCTCGGAATCCGTCCTGGTCGGCGAGAGCGTCCGCTACCAGGAGCCCGTCCGCTACTACTGCGACTCCGAGGACGACAAGCCGGTGCAGGAGTTCAAGGCCGTCGCGGACGTGCTGGAGCCCCTGCTCAAGCGGTAGGCCAGAACACCATGGGCGGGCGCAGAGCCTCTGCGCCCGCCCAGTGCCGTCTCCAGGCCAGGCCCCGGGCCGGATGCGCTTTCGTCGACGAAACCTGCGGCTGCCAAACGGGCGCCCGACATCCCTGGCCCACACCGCGCCGGGAAGCACGCAGGTTTCGCCGACGAAACCCGGAGCCCCTCTGCCGGACGGGCGGGCCGGAGAAAAAGACATTGGTGTCCTGGGGAGTCTGTCAGGGGAGTAGCGTCTTCCACGAGCCCACCGGGAGGAGCACCGCGATGAGTACCGCAGCCCAGTACGCCGATCCAACACCCCCGCCCATGACCAACGTGCGCGAGGTGCGTGCCGCTCTGGCCGGCCTCGCCGCGCTGGGCGTGCCCACCGAGCGCGACCGGTTCGAGCAGGAGCTCGACGACGTCCCGCTGCACGAGTTCGAGGACTTCATCCAGCGGTACAAGACCTATGTCGAGGAGAACACCACCCCCGAGGCCGTGGCGGCACTCACCATGCCGGTGGCCACGTCGGCCGCCCAGCTGCGCCGCAAGTTGGCCGAGGCTGGCCGGTGACCAACTTCGCCGTCTTCTCCGACGAGGCTGAGAAGATTCTCCCCGGCCTCACACCGGCAGAGCTCCGCGCCGTCGAGCACGTCCGGGCGCAGCTGGAGTTGACCCCGAGGCTGGGGGAGCGCAGGCCGTCGTACGACCCGCAGGCCGAGGACTACGTGGTGCGCCTCGACCCCGAGGAGACCGGCGGGCGCGGGGTGAGCGTTCTGCACAGGCACCATCCGACGCTCGGGGCTAGCCTCATCACCTGGGTCATCGTCGGCCCGTAGCCCCGGCACGGCGCCGCCGAGCCAGGCCGGGCTCGGACCGGCCGACCGAGGAAGATCAGCTGTACGCTCCGCATCACCCCGATCTCAGAGGGTGCCGAAATGGCCCGCGCGGGGGCTCCAAGCCCCCTGACCAGGTATGTACCGCACGCCCCGTCCGGGCCACATGAAAAACTGCCCCCCTGAGCACCAAACGCAAGGGGGAGAGTGTCGTGACACGACCGGTCCTGACCAAGGCCCACTGGGCGCTGATTACGCTCGTCGCCGTGGGCGCCACGATCGTGGCACTGATCGGCCTGGCTGGCTCCTACCTGGCGGTCCGCCAACTGGCAGCCGGCGTCGGCATGGGGACGTTCTCCTACGCCTTCCCGATCGGCGTGGACGTCGGCATCCTCGTCCTCCTCGCCCTGGACCTCGTCCTCACCTGGCTCCGCATCCCCTTCCCGCTGCTGCGCCCCACCGCCTGGGCCCTCACGGTGGCGACCATCGCGTTCAACGCCGCGGCGTCCTGGCCGGATCCGTTGGGTACCGGGATGCACGCCGTCATCCCGGTGCTCTTCATCATCATTTCGGAGGCGACGCGGCACGCGATCGCCCGCCTCGCGAAGCTCAGCTCCGATCGGACGATCGAGAGGATCCGGCTGATGCGCTGGCTGCTCGCTCCCCGTCGGACCTGGGCGATGTGGCGGCGGATGCAGTTGTGGGAGATCCGGCGTGTGGACGACGCCGTTCGGCTGGAGCAGGATCGGCTCATCTACCTCGCCCTGTTGAAGGACGCTCGGGTCGGCCCGGATGAGAAGCTGCCGGCCGCCGCGCGCCTGCCAGTGGATCTACTTGAGCTGGGCGTGCCGATGCAGATCACCTACGAAGACGGCCTCGCGGCCGCTGGCGTCGCCACCCAGCCGATGGACCGGATCTTTGCCGCGCGAGCAGCCGCCGACGGCCAGCCGAAGCCGCAGCCCGAGGGCGCGGCCCAGCTGCCGACGGTCGCGGGCCCGCGCAAGGAGCTGTCCGCAGCGGACGGTGAGATACCGTCCGCTGCTGCGGTGGCATGGGCGGGGCCGGTGCGGGCGCAGCAGGAGAGCGTTGCGGGCCCGGCGTACGGTCAGCCGACCGCTTTGCGGGAGCCCGTCGCGCAGTCCTTTGCGGATGCGGGACACGGCGGCGAGGTCTTTGCGGATGCGGGACATCTCGTTCCGCAAAGCCCGGCTTCTGCGCACGTACTTTCCGAGACTTCACAGGTCAGCGCCCTTGCGGGAGGCTTTGCGGGGACGGCTCCGGCGCCGGTGCATGCGGTGCGGGCCGAGCCGGAGGTGGACCTGACGGCGACGTACGGGCAGCCGGATGCCCTGGACGCCCGCACTGCTCTTGCGGATGCGGGACGGCCCGAGGCGCCGATGCGAGAAAACCCTGCGGCCCTTGCGGAGACCACCCGCACCGAGGGAGCCGCGCCCGCTTCCGGCCTGGTCGAGAACGACCTGCCGAAGCTCGACCCCGCCCTGGCCGACCAGGCGCTCAACGCGGGGATCCCCTCGAAGTGGACCATCGGCTTTGCCGCCTGGGTCGCTGAGCACGGACGCTACCCCGAGCCGGAGGAACTCCGTCAGCACCTCTTCCAGCACCCCTACAACCTCCGGGCCCGGGGCAAGGAAGACCAGCCGGTGAGCCTGCGCAGCGTCGAGCGCTACTACAACGACCTCAAGGACCTTCTCCCGCTGACCACCCAGGAGGACCAGGAGCAGCTCCAGCTGGAGAGCACCGGGGTTTGACGCTCTCCCCACGATGACGGTCCGGCACTCGTAGGTGCCGGACCGTTTCGCTGCCCTCCGGCGCACCAGCCGGTCAGTGGACGGCTTCCGCCGCGTAGCGCCGGAGCAGGTCCTGGCCGGCTGGGCCGGAGAGCGCGGGTACGAGCGCGGCGTCGGCCACGATGGTGTGCTCCGCCAGCGGTACGAACCCGGCGGTGCGCAGCGAGGCCATCAGGGACTGGCAGTCCTGGCCGCCGCGCATGAAGGACGGCGCGGTCGCCACGACCGCGGGGCCGCCGATCCGGGCCAGGAGCTCACCCAGCAGCAGGACGTCGAGGCCGGTGCCGGCCCAGGGTTCGTTGACCGACACGTGGCTGAGGAGCACCAGGTCGCCGAGATCGGTGCGCGGCCCCTTGCCCAAAGCCTCCCGTACGGCGGGGACGAGGCGGCTGCGGCCGCCCCGGCGGGTGAACGCGGACCCGAGCACCGCCTCGGCCAGCTCCGCCTCCAGGACTTCCGCCTGCTGCACCGCTGCGAGGACGCCGACGTCCACCGCGCCCCGCTCCAGGCGGATCCGGTGGACGGCCACCACCCCCACCTGGTCGTGAGCCGCCGACCACTGATGCGGGTCCTCCCCCTCGGCCAGGAACCGCGCGTTGAGCCGGTGCCGCTCCTGCCTTTCTCCTCGACCGACGGGGGCGCCGATCTCGCTGGTCACGGTGAGATGAAGGCGTGCCGGGTCGCCAGGAATGGCCGCCGGCGCCGACGGGGCGGGCACGGTGTCGCTCACGCTGCTCCTCTGGCGCGTCCTGGGCCTGGCTGAGCGCAGCATCGCAGATCACCCGGCTTCGGACACATCGCTGCTGGTCAGATGCCACAACCCGCAAACTGGGCACTGGTACGGGCGCAGCGGCGGGTTCTTGTCACCGCGCTTCCACTGGTGACGGAGCGCGTCGGCCTCTGTGACGTAGACCGCCTTTCGCAGACACACCGACCCGGCCGGCCCGAACTCGTCTAGCCGGGTCGCCTCCAGGTCGACGGGGAGGCGCTGCGGTAGCTGGCCCAAGGCCTGCCCGATGAATCGCTGGCCCTTACGTCGCTGCTCTGCGGGTAGGCCGATGACCGCTGCTGCGGCTGCTGTCAGTGGGCCTTCCTCCACGCGCAGACGGGTACGCCGAACCAGCGACTGGAGGACTCCCAGCTGCGGAACCTTTCGGGCCGCCGCGACCTGGCCCATCTCGGTGTTCCGCAAGAACCCGAGGAGCGCCCGGCCGGGGAAAAGGGTTCGGGCCGGGACTCGCAGCTGCCGCTTGGCGCCGCCGTGGCCTTCGTATCCCAGCACCCACCACATGGTGGGCGCGCCGTTGAACTGTTCCGGGACCGCGCGGATACAGGACTCGGGTGCGTAGCCCGTCGCAAGGCCTTCCACGACCTGCTCGATCCAACGGCCATCACGCACCTGTAGCCGTCCGCATCGCGTGCAGCGGAGGCCCTTCGGATGCTGCCCGCACCGTGCTGTCGTCGGCTCGTCAAGGAGAGCGCGTTCGTCCTCCCAGTGGCTGAGCGCCTCGATCATCGCCCGTGCCAGCAGCTGCCGGTTCGCCTCTGCCAGCGCCATGTCAATGCGCCGCGCCGGCTGTATGGGTTCACCGGCGCGGTGGGCCACCCGCAGTCCGAACCGGGCCACCGCGTACCGCACGATGTCGGGCACCGCAACGGACTGTGTTGCACACGCCAGAGCCACGTGCTGGCCTTCCCAGGCCAAGTCGCGCATGACAGCCACTTCCAGGACCTTCTCGGGCGGGAGCTCCAACGGGTGTCGGGCCGTGAACTGCAGGACCTGGCCGTCCACGGTCGCTTCCAGCATCATTGCGCCGGCGATGGCGCCTTCTGGGTGCTTGCCGCCGTGCACCGCCGCGTGCCTGAGCAGGAGCTGCCGAGCCCACCGGTGGAACGCCCGCTGCTGCTGCGTCTGCTGTTCCGCCGAGACTCCTGGGGGGTGTCGGACCAGCTGCACCTTGCACTGTGCGAGCAGCAGGGCCCGTCCTGTCGCCCAGCTGATCCCGGCATCCCGTGCGATGACTGAAAGTGCACGTTCGGCCGGGCCGCTGGTCGTGTTCGCCATCACGGAACTGATCAGCTCGGCGGCGGTGATCGGGCTCCTGGTGACCGTCGACAGCATGAACTCTCCGTCGCCGGTGTCTACGCGAAGTCCCCAACGGCAGGGCTCAGCGATAGTCGCTGGGCCCAGGTCCACCACCCCTGCCGGCTTCGGCGCGCCGGGCTGGTCGAGCAGCCCCAGTACCCACAGGCGAAATGCCCTTGCGTTCTCAGATACCTCCGGGTCCAGCTCCGCCGGTTCGACCGGGTTCCGGAGTACCTCCGTCTGACAGGCCGCCAAGATCGCCGGCATGACGCGGTGCCACCGCATGCGGTGCAGCCGACGGATCTCCAGGGAAAGGCTCTCCCCTTCGGGGCCAGACCGGCTGTTGGCCATCGCGTGCCCGATCAGCTGACCTCGGGTCTGGGGTTCCACCGTCGTGTGCGACAACGTGAAGGGTCCCGCGCTGGTAGCGATCCGCACACCCCAGTGGCCGGGCGCCAGCAGCTCATCCGACCCGGCATCCTGCGGATTCGGAGTGTGCGGGTCGTCGCTCAATCCCCGGGGCTCCGTTCCTCCCACCATGCGGTCCAACATAGCCCCTTCGAAGGAGATAACCAAGGTGATCCCATTTGCCTCTCGCGAAAGGGAACACTACGGTTAACCCATGCCTGATGACGAGGTGTGCCCACAATCCGGCGCGAGCGAGACCGACCGCCTAGAGCTGGCCATTGACGAACTGACCGCCGTCTTCGCGCGTGAGCTGGGCAGGAGCGAAGGCGGCCAACGAGACGGGCCCATCGACCCGTACGACGGCAGCAACGCAACCGAAGCCGAACGCCTCGCCTACCTACGCGTCCTCAAGCACGCCACCGGGCACCTCTCCAGTCGAACCGACCAGACCGCACTCGGACTCCTAGACAGCGGCACCCCCCTGGAGGACGTCGCCCAAGCCCTCGGTGTGGGAGTCCCCGCCGTGCGCAAGCGGTTCGGCGCCGCCCGCCAGGGCGAGCGAGTCGCGGTCGTCATCTCGCGGCGCGATCGGGTACGGCATGACGAGAGCGACCCCCGGGGAAGCTTCGGCGAGGTCGGCGGACAGGCGCAGTACGCGAGCGACCGAGGGGTCTGGCCCATCGGCGCCGGCGTGCGAGCGGAGGCCGAGTTCGCCATCGTCGCCGTGGACGGAGTCGTCCGACGCGTCTACCGGATCGACCCCGACGGATGGCGCGAGCACTCGTCCCGACTTTGGGAGTTCACGGCCTTCGGCGACGTGCCGCTCACCCAAACCGAGATCCGCCAGGCCCAGATCACGGGCGATCTTCCCCTTGTACCGGGCGACGCCTGTCCCACCCGAGTTGGCGGAGCCTACCGGCCCTACCGGTTCCACCCGACCGTCACCTCGACGCCGACCGGGGAGCAGCAGTAGTGGAGTACACCGACGTCCAGCAGCGAGACCTGATCCGGAAGCGGAAGCTGAGCGAGGCCCAGCAGCTGGCCTTGGTCCAGGCCCTCAGCCACCCCCGCCGGGCCGTGCCCATGTACTCGGCTAAGACCGGCGAAGTCCTCAAGCGTCACCGCCTGGTCAAATTCGCCCCTCCCGCCGACGGCCGCAGCGCCGAATGGCGCCTCAACGACGAAGGTGTCGAAGTGGCCCGTCGCCTTGCGGGTGCCATCGGCGGGGAAGTCGCACCGAACCAGACCGCACCCCAGGACGCCCCACCGGACCGGGCTGACGATGAACTTGCCACCCTGCGGACCATCGAGAGCCGACTTCGTGCCTACGCCGATGAGCTCGAATCGAGTGCGACCCCCGAACGACTGGAGTCCACCGCTGTTGTTGCCCGGGTCTGGGCCATCCTGGGCGACACCGGGGCACGGCCGGTCCCTACGGACACCGAATGGACCGGCTGGCGCGCGGGCATCCTGCTGGCCCTTCCCGACGGGGCCGACAAGCTCCTGCGCCTGGCCGTCCACGGAGACGGGTGGGCGGAACGAGACGCTCGGGACCGGGATGGCCAGCCCTTTCCCACCATCAAAGCACTCCGGCAGGCCCTTGCCCGCGGCAGTCGGCTCCGATGCTGGCCGGCAGACATCGCCGAACCACTGACCCCTGTCTACGAGCGCAGCGCCCAGCGACGTCTGCTCGGCTACCGGATGCCTGCGGAGCTGGTGCCCGTCTTCCGGGCTGCCTTGGCTGAGGCCAGCGGAGCCAGCGCCTCGTCACCCCCGTAACTGTTCGACACCGGAGTTCACATCGCCGAGATTCGGCAGGCCCAGCTCGCGGGTGACCTGCCCCTGGTCCCGGGCGACGCCTGTCCTACCTGGGCCGGCGGGGCCTACCGGCCGCCCCGCTTCCACCCGACCCCGACCCGGACCCCGACGCCGCACGGGGAACTGCAGTAGGTCGTGCCGGCAAGGACCAGCGGCAGGCCCCGATCCACAGTTGGCGCCACCGAAGACCAAGGAGCAAGCACAATGGCCGGTTCCGTTCCCGACGCCGTCGGCTACTTCTGCGCCGTCACCCTCACATGGGAGACGCAGACCCAGACGCTGATGCCTGACGGCCACACAACTCGTTACAGGACCCAGGGGTGGGTTGCCACCTCTTTCCCCCGCTTCGGCGTGGACCCGCGGTCGGACCGTGAGCGGCTGACCCAGGACGTGATCAGCGGTGCGCGGGAGAGCCTCGGAGCCCCCCACGACGCGGCCGTGGCGTTCCTCTCCCTGGAGCCGAAGGACCTCGGAATCACTGGAACCGACCCGGTCGAGTACCTCTGTACAGTGACACTCGCCTGGTACGAGGTTATGCGGCCGGACGGTTACCAGGGTTCGCAGTTGATGCAGGCCACCTCCTCTTCCCGCGTCAGCGTGGATCCCCGGTGGGACCGTGAGCGGCTGACCCAGGACGTGATCAGCGGTGCGCGGGAGAGCCTCGGAGCCCCCCACGACGCGGCCGTCGTGTTCCTGTCCATGGAACCGAACGACCTCGGCTTGGGACGCCCCTACGGCTCGGCGCCGGTCGCCTGAGCGGGGAAGGATCCACCGGCTCCGGCTCGCTGGCGCCTGATCACCGAAACGGCCGACGAGACAGGTCGGGCGGGACCTGGGGCCGGGCAGCGCCGTCGCACCGGACCGCGACGGTGCACCGCGCAATGACGGCGGCCGCCGAGACGATCCGACCCGGGTCGGCCTGCAGTGATGGACACCAGCAGGAGACCGATGATCAGGCCAGGACCTGGCACCACCCCGTGGTCCCCGACCGGCTCACGTTCGTATCGTCGGCCGTCGGTAGAGTCCGGGCTATGACCACACCGAGGGGAGTCCGGGTCGACCACGGATCGATCGAGCTGGACCTGGAGGTGCGCGGCTTCGACGGTTGCCAGATCGAGTACGTGCCGGAACAACAGAACACTGGGGGAGAGGCCGAGCTGCTGGACGCGGTCCAGGCGGCGGTCAACGCGGCCAACGGCGGCGGGAGGGGGGAGACGATGTGGGGCCAAGGCCCCGTTCTCACCTTGGCCGGCGCCGGTGTCTCGCTCAAGGACTACTGGGGGCCCGACTCCCTGACCGCCTGGCTCCTCGCCTTCGCCCGAGCACTCGAAGCACACGGGCTCGCCGGTCGGGTCGCCGCCACCCCTGCGGTGATGCCACCGCGCTGGTTCCGATTCGGCGCCGGGCCCCGGGCTGGCGCCTTCCTCGCCCTGAAACAGCCCCTCACCGAGCGGCCCTTCGCCGAGGACTGGTGCCGAGACGCCGACGCCTGGGCACGACTTGGCGGTGGACAGGTCCACCTCGCCGCCGGAGCCGTACTCCAGCGCGGCCCCTCCACCGACATAGCCCGGCACCTCGCGCGCTCCCTCAGTAACACCCACACCTCCCTCGCCTACCTCGACGAGGACCGCACCCGGGCCTCCAGGGTGTGGGCGCAGGACGACGGCCTGGCCGTCATCCAGGTCTACGACCCGGCCGCCGGATGGGAAGCCCTGGTGGAGCGGGCCCGGCACGCCGTTCTGAGCAACGCGGCTCGGGCCCGGCTCGCCTTCGTCGACATGACCCAGAGCTGGTCCTACGGCTGGCAGGACCGCGGCCGTGAGCTGCCCACCGTCCCCGTCCACGCCGTGTCCCGCAACGACCCGCTGTGGGCCCGGCGCCTGCCCGACGTTCACGCCATCCAGCTGCTGACCGGCCGCCACCTCGACCGGGTGCACGACCTGTCCGGCTGGGACGTCACCGAGATCCACCCAGGCCGATGGCTCGTTGAGACCCGCGACCTCGCCGCCTGGTGCGCGCCGGGTGGCCCACCGGAGGACATGCTCGTGCGGGCCCGTGCCGACTTCGGAGCCGCGATCGTCACGGAGCGGGATCTGCGGTGACCCGCCAGCCGGGCGGACCGGCTGCGAGCGGGCCTCCCCATGCGTCTGCCGATAGCGCGCCGGGCCGAGCCACTGTCACGGCCCGTGCTGGCGCCGTCGGGTGCGGTGGCTCCCGACGGCGCCGTTCGCCACCACTTTCCTGGCCGCGCCCAACTCAGCACCTCGCTCCGTCCTGCTGCCCGTTGTTCCCGGCGAGCCGGACTTCTCCGATCAGCGCAAGCGCCAGGGCCCGGCTGGAGGTCTTCCGGCCGGGCCCTGCACAGGTGAGGGCGGGGGTCAGCGGACCTGGGCAGTGGGCTTGGCGGTGAGTCTGGCGATCAGCTGCTCCGTCTCGTCCTGGAGCATCCCGTCCCACCCCATCTCGACGGTCATCTGCCGGACCTGGTCGATGACAGCGCGCACCCCGGCCTGGTTGCCCGCCCGCTGCTCGATCCGCATCCAGCTCCGATAGAGCACCTCGGCGGCCGGCTCGACGTCGAGTCCCACGGCCACGGCCCGCCGGGCTGCCTCGATGTCGAGGATCTCGTTCTGGATGCGCAGTGTGGCCACGGCGTGGGCGGTGTCCACGATTTGGCCGACCATGGTCTGGACGAGCGGTGCAGCCCAGGTGTGGGCGCCGGCTCCGCCGAATGGCCTGCCACGGACGAGATCGAGCGCGGCTTCAAGGTCCAGGACCCCGGCCGCATTGTGGGGCAGGCCGCGCTGGGCGAGGTAGCTGAACGTGGCGTAGTCGCAGGTCACCTCCTCGCTCAGGACGTACTGCTCGACGCCCTTCGGCTTGGGCCGCAGGTAGGACTCGCCGTTGGAATCGACGCCCAGCCGACGCCGCAGGCGCGACATGTGGGTGTCCATCGTCGACTGCGTCCACGGGCTGACGGGGTCCATGTTGTTGGCGATCGCGCCGTAGCCCCGGTCGGACTTGAAGAGCAGCAGCGCCGCCAGCAGCACCAGCTTCGGCTGGATCGGCGCGTCACCGATCCCGGTGATCCGCAGCGGCCCCAGCACCTGCACCTGCGGAGCGGACCCGGCGGCCGGAACGGGGGCATCGCCTTCGCGGACCACGCTCACCCGCGGCGGAACCTTCGTCAGCACGGGTGCGGCAGCCTCGACCGAGGCTTCTTCCGCAGGGGAGCCGGCTGTGTCCACCGGGCCTTCGGCCTGGGCGGGGACGCTCTCCTCGGCCTGGCCGACGGCGTCCGCCCGGAGCGGCGGCGCGGCCTCCGGTGCCGGGAGGGCGTCGGTGGCCTGGATGGGGACGGTGACGGCGAGCACGGTCTCCTCCCCGGCTGCCTCCACCGCCATGTCCTCTTGCCGCTCGTCCTTGGACGTCGTCCTCACCTCTTCCTGGGTGGCCAGCGGGGACAGGTGGCGGCGGGGAGCAGTGTTGCCCTTGGTCAGGGAGGAGGGGCCGAAGGCCTTGCGGTCGGGGTCGGGGACCAGGGCCCACGCTCCCTCGGCCGAGGTGGCGGGTTGCGCCGCGGTGGTCAGGTCGGCGGTCAGCTGCCGGTAGACCTCGTCGCTGACGCGCTGCAGCACGACCTCGGCGTCCAGCGACTCAAGCGACTGGAGCTCGGTCACGAGGTTCGCATCCAGGACCTCGGCGTCCGGGAAGAGGTCCCGGGCCTGGCCGGCCGCTGGCAGGATCGCTGCGACGCGCACCTCGGCGGGGACCTTGCCAATGACGTCTGCGAACTCGTACAGCTCGTCCGGCGACGGGACGGTACTGCACACCACCATCCAGGGCAGCGGCCGCTCGCCGCCCTCGTGCTCGGCCTGGTGGAGCTCGACCATCACCCGTGCCAGGTCGGCGGTGGCGGTGGCCAGGCGCGGGACGAACATGGTGCGGCATGCGGGCAGGAGCTGCTGCAGTTCCAGGCCGAACCCGGCGGTCATGATCTCGGTGTGGTCGGACCACAGCGCGGTGCCGGCCTCCATCGCGATGCCGCGAGCGACTTCGCGCACGTTCTGCTCGTCGCCGTCCAGGAGCAGCACGCGGGCCTGGTGAAGGTCCGCCAGCAGCAGGGTGTTGTCCTCGGCGGTGCCGATGGTGGCCAGGCCCGGGTAGGGGGCGGGGACGGTGCGGGCCTCCTCGGCGTCCAGCAGGACGGCGCGGTCGCCGCGCACGCCCCACCACCCGCCCGGCCGGTCGTTGAACGGGGTGAGCGCCTCGGCGTCGGTGTCCTCGACCAGGATCTCGACCCGGTCCTGCTGGACTCGCGCGCCGACGATCTGCGGCAGGTCCTCGGGGTGGTGATGGGCGAGAGTGCGCAGCGCGCGGTCGAGCAGGTCGACCAGGACGGGGGAGGAGGTGCGGTCGAGCACCATCTCGGCCTGGCTGGTCTCCTGCGGCACGGCGATCTGCTCCCCGGGTCGGCGCTCGCGCTGCTGGGCTCGGCGGCGGGCAGCGATGACCGCCAGGGCGCCCGCGCCGAGGAGGGCGGCGACCCCGCCGATGCCCTGCTGGACGGAGAGCGGTGACCGGGCGTCGTCGGTCGTGGCCTCGACCGGTTCCGCGGACTGGGATGCAGCCGTGGGTGTCGTCGGGGCAGCGGGGGCGGCGGCCGCTGGAGAGGCGGGCTCGGAGGCGTCCGGCGCAGACCGGTTCGGTGTGGGCGAGGGTGTGTCTGCCGTCGCCGGGGCACTCGTGGTGGCCGCGGGAGCGGGGACGTCGGCAGCGGGCGCAGGAGCCGGCTCTTGTGCGGGGGTGGCCGGTGCTGCCGTGGCCGGTCCCGGGATCACGATGACGTCGCCGGGAAACAGCTGGTCGGCGTCGGTGAGGTGACGCCCGCCCGGTTGGCGGACCTCTTTCGACGCCTCCAGCAGCTGCGGGTACTTGTCGCCATCGCCGAGTTCCTTCTCGGCGAGCGCGGAGAGGGTGTCACCGGACTGGACGGTCACGGTGTGTCCGGCGGGTGGGACGGTCTCCGGGGCGGGCGCGGGTGCCGTGGGTTCCGGGGTCTCGCGTGCTTCGCCGGGCAGGTGCAGGACCGTACCGGGCTGGAGCAGGTCGCCGGTCTTGATCTGCGGGTTGAGGTCGGCGATGTCGTGCCAGCGGGTGCCGCTGCCGAGGTAGTGCTGGGCGAGGTCCCACAGGGTGTCCCCGGCGACGACGTGGTGGACCGGACCGGTCTGGGCGTCTGGGGCCGTTGCCGGGGAAGAGGTGGCGGTCGTACTCGCGCCGACCGCGGCGGGCGCGGTGACGGAGACCGGGGCGGCGGATGCGGTCTGCGGGGCGGCGAACGCGGCACCGGCGGGCAGGAGCATCGCCACTCCCGCCACCAGGGTGGCGGCCAGGCGCTGGGTGGCGCCGAGAGCCCGTACGCGCGGCGCACGGCGGTGGCGCAGCAGCGCGGCGACCTCGACCAGGGTGGAAGCGGCGAAGGACAGCCAGCCGGCCCAGCCGAGGAGGGTGAGCGCGCCCAGGAAGAGGCTGCCGCTGTCCGGGGCGGTCAGCGCGGCGGTGACGTCGCCCCAGCCCGGCACCTGGTGGGGCAGGGTGCCGACCTGCCACAGCAGTACCGGCACGACGACGAGCAGCGCGGCCAGGACGGCGAGGGCGGCCACCCCCTTGAGGGCGGCGGTGAGGCGGGAAGCGGTACGGCGGGGCATAAGGGGGTCAGCCTCCCTGGACGATCAGCGTGGCGCTGCCGTGGCCGGTGACGGTCATGTCGCCGGGCCAGAAGTAGGGGTGGTAGGTCTCGGTGACGGAGACGTTGATCGAACCGTCGCCACCCCAGGTCACTGTGCCAGCGACGCCGGCGCTGCGGAGGTAGGCGGCGGCGGCGCGCTGCGCGGCGTTGTGGTCGATGGCGACGCCGCCTCCGGAGATGGCCTGCCCGGCGTTGACGGCCTGCGCGCCGGAGCGGGCGGCTTCCTGGGCGGCGGCCTCGGCGTGGTTGAGGGCGCGGAGCTTGCCGGCGCCGTCGATGACGAAGGCGATCAGCAGCATGATGGTGGCCGTGGCGACGGCCACGAACAGGGTGATGCTGCCCCGGTCGCCTGCGGCGCGGCGGCGGGCGAGGAGGCGGCGCAGACCGGCCGGCCGGGACGGGCGGGGCGTCATGCTGTGGGCCTTCCGCGGTAGGCGTCGATCGAGGACGTGAAGTCGCTGCTGGCCGTGGTGCTGCCGGGCAGGCCCGGGAAGGCGACGTCGGACAGGGAGACGGTGCAGCGCACGCTCACCGTGACGGAGGACGGCGTGCCCAGCGGGGCCTGGAATCCGGAGGTGGGCACGGTCACCGACAGGCCGGTGCAGGTGAGGCCCTGGTCCTGGAAGGTCTGGCGGGCGACGCGCTGCGCCGCGGTGCGGGCGGAGGCGGCGTCGCGTTCGAGGGAGGCGGCCCGGGCCGCGTTGCGGGCGGCGTCGTCGACGACGTTGCGGGCGAGGTGGACGCGGCCGGCGGCCACGATGACGACGAGCATCCCGAGCAGCACCGGGGCGAGGATGGCGAGTTCCAGGCTGACGCTGCCCCGGTCACCGCGACGGCGGCGCAGGCGCCGGGCGGCCGAGGGGAGGCGGTGGAGGAGGTTCACGGGGCGGTCACCCGCTCGCGCGGGGCCGAGGCGTGCTGGTGCACCGGCAGGCTGAGCCCGGGGATCCAGGTGGCCACCGTCCCGGTCACGTCGATGCGCACGGTCTGGCCGTCGCTGCCGGAAACCGAGCGGCCGCTGACGGAGGTTCCGGCCCGGTCCAGGAAGTCCTGGGCCGCTGCGGTGCCCTGGCCGAGTGTCGCGCCCTGGATGCGGGCGCGTTCGACGCCGCGCTGGGCGGCGGACAGGGCGACGCCGCGGGCGTGGTACCAGAGCCCGGCCTGGATGATCACGAAGATCACCGTCATCACGGCGGGGAAGAGGATGGCGAGTTCGAGGGAGACCGCGCCGCGGTCCCCGCCGGGCCCGCGGCGTCGCGGCCTTCGGCGGGCCCGGGGGGCCGGGCGTGGTGTGGACATGGACTGACAGCTCCTGTGGGAGGACCGAATGCGGCCGACGGGTGCGGGGCCGCGCTACTTGATCGCCGCCTCCTTCTCGGTCAGCTTCGTGGCAATGAAGGTGCCCAGGCCGATTGCGGCCAGGACCAGCGCGCCGATGATGATCGCGGCCTCGATGGACATGCCGCCGTAGTCGCTGCGCGTACGGGCGTCCCGCAGTCTGTACAGCTGGTAACGGATGCGGGTGAGGAAGGCCTGGATGACGGGGTCGGCCGAGGCCGCCTTCTCGAAGTCGGGCATGACGGACGTCCTTTCGGAAGAGGGATGACAGAAACGGGGCGCCGCTCAGGCGGACATGATCTGCGCGACGGCGGGATAGCCCATGTAGAGCGACATGATCAGCAGGAGGGCCGTCACGGGGACGATCATCTTCTCCGAGGTGATGTTCGCCCTGGCGCGCTCCTCGGCCAGCAGGGTGCCGCGCAGACTGGACGCCTGCGCCTCCAGCGTCGTGTAGACGGAGGCGCCCTCCTCGCCGGCGATGGCCATGATGTCGGCCGGGGCGCCGAGCTCGGGAACGCCGAGCTCCTCGCTGAGCTGGCGCAGGCCGTCCCACGGCGAGACCCCGCTCAGCTCGGCACGCAGGAGGGTGTCCCGCAGCCGGACGAACACCCAGCCGTCGCCCAGCAGCGCGGCCTTGCGCAGCGCCTCGCTCGGCCCGGCGTCGGCCGCGCGCTCCAGGCACACCAGCTCCAGGTAGGAGGCGATGCCGAACCGGAACGCCCTGCGGGCCTCGCCCGCCTCCTCCTTCACGTTCAGGTCGGGCACCATCCACATCACCGCGGCCAGCCCCAGGGACACCAGGGCCGGCACCGCGAAGGGCAGCGAACCGCCCGCTAGCGCGATGACGGCCGGCACCAGCGCCGGGAACAGCAGCCCCAGCAGCGCGAACCCGACCTTCTGGCCGACGTGGGAGGCCGGGGTACGCCCCAGCAGCTCCAGGTCGCGGCGCGGCAGCCGGAACGGACCTTCACCGACCTGGCCGAGCAGCCGGGCGCCGATGCGCTCCAAAGCGGAGTCGGCGCTGCGCATCGGCCGCGGGTCGAAGTTCTCCAGCCGGCGGGCGTCCATGCGGCGCAGCACGTCGCTCAGATCGGGGCGGGTGCGGGTGGCACCGGCGATGGTGACGGCGACGCCCAGGCCGGTGACGGCTCCGGCGGCGATGGCGGGTGCGGCGGCGATCACCGGCTGTCCTCCTGTCGGTCGTCGTCCGGGGCGGCGAGGATCCGCGGTGCCGGCTTGGTCAGGGACATGCGGCGCATCCAGACCAGGACCGCGCCGAACGCGGCCGCCAGGGCGAGGAGGTAGAGGTGCCCGAACGGTGTGCTGTAGGGCTGGACGTACTTGCCGGACAGGACGGAGAGGCCGAACACCCCCAGGCAGATCAGGGCGACCCACCGGGCGTTGGCCCTCGGCTTCTCCCGGTCGGCCTCGACGGTCTCGCGCATCCGCACCTCCTCACCGACCTGGTCGGCGAGCTTCTCCAGCGCCCGGCCCAGGCCCGCGCCGCGGTCCTCGACGTGGCCCATCATCAGCAGCGCGACGGCGTCGGCGGTCGCGTCGTTCATCTCGTGCCCGAAGGCCCGGTAGGCCTCCTGCGGGCGCCAGCCGGACCCGAGACGGGCCGTCAGCCGCGAGATCTCCGGCACCAGCTCGGGCGGGGTGCTGCGCAGGCTCGCGGTGACCGCCGCCTCCAACGAGGTTCCGGCGGTGTGGATGTTGCTCAACCGGCGGACCCACTGTTCGAGGGCTTTCAGCCGCTTGATCTGCCGCGTGCTGCCGCGCCCTGGCTGGAGGATCCACGGCATGCCCAGGGCCGCGGCGGTCGTCAGCAGACCGCCCAGCAGCCAGGAGGAGACCAGCCACACCGCGAGCCCCGCGACCACGGAGGCACCGAGAACCAGCCGTCCGCGCCCGCGCAGCCCGGTGGCCCCGGCCCGCAGGCGCCGTTGCAGCGCCCCCTCGGGCCGGGCCTTCGGCGCGGTGCCGGTCCCGACGAACCCCGCCACGGCCACGACGACGCCCAGCACCGTGACGGAGCCGCCGACGCCTGCGACCAGAACCTCCGGCGTGATGGTCACAGCGCCGTCACCGTCCTCAGCTGCTGCTTCCAGGCGCCCCACGGCTGGTGGAGGAGTGTCGGGTCGAGGCCGGCGCGTACGAGGTCGCCGATGCACTGGGGGAGCATGTGCGGGACGGCCCTCGGTTCCCGGTGGCCGCCGGGGTCCTGGCGCGGGCCGAAGATGGTCTGGCGGGAGGGGATCCCGCGCTCGCCGACGCCGGTGATCTCGACGATCTGGGAGACGAAGCGGTGGCGGCTGCCGCCGATCGCGGTCTCGTCGACGAGGCGCACGTAGACGATGAAGTCCAGGCTGAGGGCGATCTTGCGGTAGGCCGACCGGTCGGTGAGCCCGGCCTCCTCGACCAGCTCGACGAGGCGCTCGATGACCATCTCCGCGCTCTTGGCGTGGATGGTCGCCATGCTCCCGCCGTCGCCGCTGTTGAAGGCGCGCAGCATCGGCAGCGCCTCGGCGCCGCGGACCTCGCCGACCAGGACCCGGCGCAGCGACATCCGCAGGCTCTGCTCGAACAGCTCGCTGAGGGTGATCTCGCCGACCGGCCGGCCGTCGGGCCCGCGTTCGCCGTTGCCCTCGCGGGCTTCGAGCGCCACGACCTCGGGGGCCTCGGGGTCCTCGTGGAGCCACAGCTCGAAGGAGTCCTCCAGGGTGCCGATGCGCTCGAACCGGGGGATCTCCAGGGCCATGGCCCGCATCAGGCTGGTCTTGCCGGCGCCCATGCTGCCCGCGATGACCACGTTCTTGCGGGCCCGGACGGCCGCCGCGAGGAAGGCCACGAGGGTGGAGTCGAGGGTGCCCCAGGCCTGGAGGTCCGCCAGCCGTTGGGAGCGGGTGCGGTGACGGCGGATCACGACGTGGGGCCGGTCGCTGACCCAGGCGGTCGCCGCGAGGCGGGAGCCGTCGGCCAGGCGTGAGTTGATCAGGGGCGTGGCCGGGGTGAGGCTGCGCTCGCCCTGGCCCTGCGTGCGCACGACGTTGTTGACCAGGGCGATGAGATCCGCTTCGGACTCGGCGACCGGGCCGACCTCGGCGGAGGGCCGGTCGCGGTAGTCGACTCGGGTACTCGTCCCGCGGACCAGGATGTTCTCGACGTCCGGGTCGTTCAGCAACGGCTGCAGCCGGCCGGCCTCGAACAGCTCCTGGAGGACCGACCGCCGTACCGCCTGCTCGCCGTCCTGGGTGAGCGCGCCGGCGGTGGCGGCGTAGTCGGTGGCCCACACGCTCACGACGCTGGTCACCAGGGACTGGCCGAGCTGCTGCCGGTCCTCGCGGGACATGCCCGGGTTCTCTGCGGTGGCGGTGGCCAGCCGCTCCGCGACCAGCGTTCGCAGCTTCGTGATCTCCGGGTACGGGACCGGCGGGGCGGTGGGGGCGCTCGCCACGACCGGGCCGGTGCGCACGGCGGGAAGCGACGGCGCGGGGACGGGCCGGGGGGCCTCGGCGGCAGGGATGCGCCAGCCGGTGCCCTCGTGGCCGGCCAGCAGGGCGTCGCGGAAGCGCGCCGCCCGCGAACCCGGTTCGTCGGCCGGGGCGGAGGGAGTGATGACGTCAGACACGCGTGGCCTCCTGGGCAGGCCGCGGTGCCAGCTGGACCCTGCGGCGGGTGGCGTCGAGGGTGAGCTGTTCGTGGGCGCTGCGGGCACCGCGCACCAGCGGCGCGAGGTCGAAGCGCCCGCGCACGGTGCCGCCCGAGCCCAGCGCCGCGGCCGTGGCGGGGTCGTGTGGCACGGTGGCGACCACCGGCACGCCCAGCGCCGCGGCGATCTGGCCCGCTTTCAGCGGCCCGTCCTCGACCACCACCAGCCGCAGAGATCCGGCGCCAGCACCCCGACGGTCGAGGTCCTCGCGCAGCACCCGGATCACCGGGGCGGCCGCCGCCACCGACGAGGTGTCGGCGCGCACCAGCAGCAGGAGCAGGTCCGCGCGGCGCAGCAGCGGCGCGGGGGAGTAGGTGTCGCTGAGGCCCGTCGCCGACTCGACCACCGCCCGGCCCGCGTCCACCAGCACGTCGTAGCCGTCCTCCTCCATCACCCGCAGCAGCCGGTGCAAGGGCTCCCACGTGCCGGCCAACGACGGCGACTGGGTCGGGTCGGTCAGCCCGGGCAGCAGCAGCCGGTGCCCGTCCCGGTCCAGCGGCACCAGGTGCTGCTCGAAGACCTCGGCGAGCGTGCCGTCGCGCTGCGCGGTGGCCAGACGGTGCAGACCGATGGCCGCGGTGGTCTGCTGGCCCTGGAGGTAGCCGGTGCGGATCGTGCCGCCGGACGGGTCGCACTCGGCGAGGAGGGTGCGCTTGGGGCTGGCCAGGGCCAGGGCCAGAGCGGTGGTGGTGACCCCGCAGCTCTTCGCGGAGATCAGCGCGGTGAGCATCAGGGCCTCGCCTTCAAGACGATCGCGATGCGGCCCGTGGCCGCCCAAGAGGCGACGACGGGGCTGTCCACCGGTCCGACGGCCAGGTCGACGACGCGGACTCCGTTGGCGTCGGCCTCACCGACCTGCACGACGACCGCACCGATCGTGGAGGGCCGCGTGTTCGGAGCCGCCTTGTCGTCCTGGGGGCCGGGAGTGGAGACGACCTGCACCTCGTCGCCCGGTTGCAGGGCCTGGGCTGGCAGCTGGCCGGGCTTGGCGAGGACCCCGACGGTGTCCTTGCCCGCCCTTATCGGCTGACCGGCGCGCACAGAGTCGTCCGTCACCAGGGTGCCAGCCGGAAGGTCGGCGGCCGCGGCCTTCCCCAGGATGTCGTGGGCGCGGGAGAGCGGGACCGGGTGCAGCGCGGGGTCCGCGATGACGGAGGCGGTCCGCAGGTCGTCGGACGTGATGATCTTCCCGGCGGGGATCGGGTGCGCCACGGCGACGACCTGGACCCGGTCGGCCGCCTTGACGTTGTAGTAGGCCGCGACGAGCCCGCCGACGGCGGTCAGCGCAACACCCAGCGCCATCAGCGCGGGCCGCCGGCCACGACGCGGACCCGGGTCCGCCACGGGCAGCGGCCCGGACTGCCCGTCCTTCGCGCCGTCACCGGCCGCAGCGCGCCGCGGCCTGGTCAGAGTCGGTGCCATCACACAACCTTGGGAGTAGGGGAGTTGGCGGCGTTCGCGGCCGCGCTCACTGGTTCAGGGCCTGGGCCTCGGCGATCGCCACCGCGGTCGCCGCCTGGCGGTCCGTGGTGATGCGCCCGGTCTGGCCGGTGCTCGCCGTCCAGTCCACGACCCACTTGCTCGTCGCGTTGATCGCGTACCGGCCGGCCTTGGTGTAGGTGTGGCCGCATTCGGGCTGCCGGGCACCGTACTCGGGCAGGTAGGCCTTGCCCGCGGTACGGCAGGTCTCGGTCGAGCCGTCGCCGGTGGTCCAGATGATCCGGTCCACGTGCGCGGTCGCGGTCACCGTGACGCCGCCCGCCGACACCGAGGCCGACTTCGGGCCCCAGGTGGTGTCCTTGACGGCTGTCCACAGCCACACCGGAAGGCCCACCAGCGATGTCGATCCAGGCTTCGGGGCGATGCCGATCTCCGCGCCGGTCAGCCGCATGCTGTCCACGGCCTGCTGGGCGAGCTGGGCGGGGTCGACCATGCCGCCCATCCCCGGCGGCGGAGTGGCGCTGTACATGGCGCCGCTCATCAGCTCGGCGCCCTTCGCCGTGCAGGTCCGGTTGTAGAGAGCGCCCTGGCCGGGCTTCCAGTCGGCCGGCAGGCCGGTGGCGAGCTTCCAGCTGTCACTGTCCGGAGGCGGCTGCGGGTCGTAGGCCTTCCAGTAGCAGCTGTCGTTGGGGTTGAACCAGCCGTACTTGTCGACGTAGCAGGCCGCCTCGGCGCCGTCGATCAGGCACTTCGCGCCGCCGCCGCTGTTCCCACCACCACCGTCGCCTCCCCCACCACCCGGCTTGCCGCCGGTGCCCCCGCTGGTGCCGCCTCCTCCGCCGGCGTGGAGGTTGCAGTCCGGGACCTGCGGAGGGCATTCGACGCCGCCGTCGGCCCAAGCCGCGGCTGCCGGAGCGAGGAGGGCGGCGGTGAGGACCGCACCGACGGTCACGGACCGCAGAGGTCTCAGCACGTCTGCTCCCGGTCGAATGCCGACTCGGAGATCAGCCAGTGGCCGTCCACCCGGTGAGCGACCGAGTTCATCACGTGACGCACAGTCCCGTCCGTAGTCGACCGTTGCCCTGTGGTCTTGTCGATCGGCTGGAACTTTGCGGTGTCCACGCAATCGCGGATCGTGGCTCGGGCCGGGGAGGACGCAAGGTCCACGGCCTGGACCACGGGGGACAGCTGCGGCCTTCCCGGCACCACCATGTTGTTCTTCTGGTAGTAGGCGACCGCCACCTTGATTCCGGCGAGTGCCTTGTCTCGGGTGTAGGTTTCCAAGTTGTCGACGCCGTCCAGCGAGCCCTGGTTGTAGGCCTTCACCGTCACGTCCCACATCCCCTGGTACGCCGTCAGTACGGCGGCCTTCGCGTCAGCGGTGGGGTCGGCAGTGGGCGTGGCCGTCGGGGAGGGGGGAAGCGGTGCGGTCGACGTGGGCGACGGCTCGCCCGCCTTCTCCTGTGCCGAGCACCCCGCCAGCAGGAGCGCTGCCGCCGTCAGGACCGCGCTCGTGATCCGCGCCCTGCTGCTGTGTGCCACGGTGTTCCCCCTCGATGTCGGTATGAGGCCGTGCTTGATGACCGTCCAGCGGTGTGCGCCGCTGCTCCCCTAACCCGGTTTGGCCGAGCATCGTCACTCTGAGGTCTGCGGAGGACCCAGGATTATGGCGATATGCGCGGTCTAGAAGTCCGTTTGGGTATTCCTACCCCTGACTTCGCACAGGTACCACCCAGTCACGATAGGACAGATCCGGCCAAGATCCCAGGGAAAAATGCTTGCGCGTTGAAGTAGCTCGGCCGCCACCGTTCATCTCCCTCGCCGAAGTTGAGGCTTTGGTTCCGGATGTCCCCATTTGTTCGTCACTTCCTGAACGGCGCCGTGACCAGCAGGAACACACCCGGCCTGCCTACCCGGGGCCATGAGCCCACCGACATCGTTGCCGGACACCCTGTGCCTGTCCTGAGTACGAATACTCAGGACACCCAGCATCAGATCGACGGCGAAGGCCTGAACGCCGGTGAGGCCAGGACCGGCAGTCTCAGGAGACGATCCGCGAGGTCGGCCGCCCGCGCCGGCTCTTCACCGGCCCGGTCTCCGGCTTCGTCTCGGCCTCCGCACCCGCCTCGGCGGCATCAGCGTCGTCGGCGCCCTCGACGGCGTCCGTCTGCGCGGCGACGGACCGATCCGCTCCTTGCCGGTCGGACGGCGGGGCGGGGGAGGTGAACTCCAGGACCACGTCGTCCTGTTCCGTCGCCCGCTTGAGGAGCGCCGGCAGCTGCCGGGCCCCGGTCGCCGAGTCGGCCCGGGTGGCCAGCGCGTCCACCAGGTCGGGGGAATGCAGCTGCCGGAACACCTCCTTCACCTGGAGCCCCTTCACCAGAAGCGGGCCGACCCGGTTGCCGCCGTTGGTCACCTGCACATAGGAGTGGAACCGCGGCAGCTCCGCGATCCGCGCCGCCGACACCGCCCCGTGCCACTCCTCCGCCACCGGCCGCACTGCCGCCACCGAGCCGCCCGTCGTGCTCACCACGCTGGAGTTCTGCACGATCGACTCCCGTGTCGTCGCGCTGACCCGGCCCAGCAGTTGGGTCATCACGTGCAGGCGCCCGCCGAACTTCCGCAGCTGCTCGGCGATCGAGGCCATGCTCTCCCCGGCCACGCCG
Organism: Kitasatospora sp. NPDC059088; assembly: GCF_042738155.1. Lineage (NCBI taxonomy): Bacteria > Bacillati > Actinomycetota > Actinomycetes > Kitasatosporales > Streptomycetaceae > Kitasatospora > Kitasatospora sp. NPDC059088. The sequence goes on from NZ_JBHYGR010000007.1 coordinate 127,643, forward strand.
TCCAGGCTGATCAGCTCGTCACCGAAGACGTGCATGGGACGGCGGTCGTGCGCCGCAAGATCACGCCGGGACAGACCCGCGCGCAACAGGTCCGCCAGCATCATGCTGACCAGCAGCCGGTCCGAGGGGCCGGTGCCCTCCAGGCACAGCCAGATGATCTCCCCGCGGTCCATCGCGGCCCGGATGTCGTACCACCCGGTCGGCGAACCCAGGAACGCCCGGGTGGTCTCGTTGGCTGCCAGCCGGTCCAGCGGGTTCAGCACCGGCGCCAGCTCGTCCGCCTTGTACTTGCGGAAGGTCGTCTCCCACCAACGCCGCTGCTCCGGCGTCAGGTGCTGGAGCAGCGCGTTGCGCCAGCCCCGGTTCGACAGCAGGGTCCGCACCTGGTGGACCGTCGCCTGCGCCTGCGGCCGGCCCGCCGCCACCGCCCGCTGGTTGTGCGCCACCAGCGCCTCCACCGCCTTCGTCAGGATCGCGATCGCCCGAGGATGAGCAGCGTCCGTCCACGACAGCGCGTTGGCCAGCGAGTCGACGGCCGCGCCCGCCACCCGCCCCGCGCTGCGCCCGCCTTCCATCCCGATCGGGTTCCAGGTGGGCAGGCCCCCGCCCCGCTCCGCCTGCGAGAGGTCGATCCGCCGCACCCGCCCGGCCAGCCGCTTGTGCGCCAGGACCGGAGCAGCCGAGTCCCAGCTGTCCCCGTGCGGGTCGATGAACAGCACCCCGGCGCCGGACAGCGCGATCGCCAGCGCCCGCACGATCGCCTGCTCGGTCTTGCCGCCGCCGGCCTTGCCGACCGCCAGGGAGAACAGGAACTCCTCCTCCGGCGTGGCCACGATCCGGCTGCGCCCGTCGGCGCTGACCAGCAGCCCGTGCGGAACCAGAGGGGTGCCGAGCTCGTAGGTGGGCAGCTCGGAGGCGAGCACCGGCAGCACCGCATCGGCGGTTGGCGGCTTGAGCAGCCCGGCCAGCTCGCTGACGTGCACCCAGTTCTGCTTCCGGGGGGCGACCAGGCCGGTGGTCCACCGGCGGTCGAAGGACCCCCGGCGGTGCCAGCTGTTCGCGCCCCAGCTCCACTTGAGGAACCGGCCGCCGTCGGCGCCGAGCCGGCTGTCCTCGCCGAACACGTCCAGGGCGGCCGACAGCTGCTCCAGCAGCTGGTAGGCGCGGCCCTCGCGCTCGGAGACGCACCGCACCAGAAGCTGGATCCGCACCAGGCCGGTGCCGTTGCCGAGCCGCCCGAGGGCCTCCTCCCGGTCCACGATGCGCGGCCGCACCGTCGGCAACAGGGTGGACGGGCCCTTCTGTGAGGGATCCAGCAGGGTGAGCAGCTGGTAGCGCAGGGAGTCCTGGGCCTCGGCAGCGTCGGCGGCCGCGTCCCGGGCCGCGCGGCGGGCGTTCTTGCGGCTGCGCTCGCGGGCCTCGCGCATCATCTGCCACTGCCGCAGGCGCAGGTGCCAGCGGGGGACGGCCTGGATGTCGAGGACGACCTCGGCGAGCTCACCCAGATCCGCCTGGATGTCGGCGACCGCGTCGATCAGCGGCTGGAGCGGGTCAGGCGTCAGCGGGACCTCGCGCAGCGCGGCGGACGGCTTGCCGCGCAGGACGAACTCCGCCCGTACCGCGTGCAGCCTGCCCTTCTCCTCGGATGCGCCGCGGCCGGGCTTCTTCTTGAGGTCGACGCCCTGGCCGGAGGCATTCGCCGCCAGGGCCGCCGCCTTCGCCTTCGCCTTGAGGGCCTTCGCCTCCGCCTTGCGCTTCTTCTGGAGCTCCTTGTTCTTCTTGTCCAGCCGGTCCTGCGCGGTCTGGGCGGCGTACGGGTCGTCGGCTGGCGGCGCCTCGGCGACGGTGACCTCCTGGAAGCGGGAGTTCTTGAGGAGCGTCACCGCCTCCGACGGCGCCTCCACCGAGTACTCCAGCGGCACGGTGCCGTCCGCCCGCAGCAGCACGCGCAGCCGGCGGGCCGCCGCAGGGGCCCACCAGGGGCCCTTGCGGGAGGCCCGCAGCAGCAGCGCGATCTGGCGCCAGATGTCCTCGGTGGTCGGTGCGAAGCGCCGGGTCGGCGTCAGGATGAAGCGGGTCCGCTGGGCGAGTGCCCGGCGGGTGAGCACCTGGTGGACCACCCCTGCGGCGACGGCCGGCGGGACGAGGAGGACCAGGAGAAGCCCCGCGTTGTCCTGGCACCAGCTCCCGGCGTCGGCGAACCAGGCCAGGACCTCGCCCGCCACGTGCAGGGCGGACTTGAACCCGGAGGTGCTGCTGGTCTGGCCGTTCATCGGGTGGGCTCCCATCCGGTGCTGGTGCGGGTGCGGGTGAAGGTCACGGTGGCGGGGCGGCGGTCCCCGTAGTCGCCGGTGGGGGAGGTGCCGGTCCACAGCAGGTCCACGCGGGCGCCGCCCGGGACGGCGGGGTCCGAGTGCGCGGCCGCGGCCTGGATCCGCACGCCGGAGTAGAAGTAGGGGGCGCTCGCGCCCGGGCCGGGGGAGAAGTACTGGGGCCACTTCTCCCGGCCGGCCCCGGTGGTCTCGGCGAGCCAGACGTCGCGGCCCAGTGCCGCCAGGGCATCGGCGTCTGGCGGGGCCAGGTCGCTGGGGTGCGCCTTGGCGAACCCGGCCTGGATCGCGGGGTCACCTGCGGGTCCGTCACCGGCGGCCGCGACGCCGGACGGCACCACGGTCGAAGCGGCGGACGGGCTCGGCGCTGCGCTGTTCGGCGTAGCGGCAGGCCGGGGCTCGGCCCTCGTCGGCTCCGGTACCGGTGCCGGTGGCGGTGCTGGGGCGCCGGTGTCCGCCGTGCCGGCGGGAGCGTCGGCCGGGGCCGAGGCGACCGGTGCCCCAGCGGCGGGGTGGTGCGGCGCCGGGGCGGCAGGGAGCAGGAGGGCAAGGCCGCCCGCGAGCAGCGCGATCGCGCCGAGCTCGGGCAGGAAGCGGGGCATCTTCTTCACGGGGGCCTCTCAGGAGATCGGGCGGGCGCCGCCCGCGTAGTCGTAGTTCCAGACCGCGGCCTGCTTGACCACGTCGCCGGGCTTCGGGGCGTTGATCATCTGGCCGCCCCCGATGTAGAGGCCGACGTGGTAGATCCCTTGCGAGGCGTTGCCGAAGAACACCATGTCGCCGGGCTGGAGCGCCTGGACTCCGGCCGATGCCGGAATCCGCTGGCCGACCTCGGCCTGGTCGGCGGCGAGCCGGGGCAGCTTGATCCCGACCTTCGCGAACACGTACGTCATCAATCCGGAGCAGTCGAAGCCCGTGACGGTGCGTCCGTCCTGACCGCCCTGCGAGCAGCAGACGCCGCTGGTCGGACCGCTCGCGTCGCCGCCGCCCCAGGAGTACGGCTGGCCGAACTGGCTGCGGGCCGCCGCGATGACGGTCGTCACCTTGTCCGAGCTCGCGCCGCCGCCGGGCGCCGGGGTGGTGCCGAGCGCGGCGTACTGCTGGGCCCAGCGCAGCACCTCGTCCACGTACGCGCCGCTGTTGTTGTACCGAAGGATCGCCTTGCGCAGGACGGCCGCGTCCGTGAGGTCCTTGCCGCCGTCGCACAGATACAGGGCGGCTGCCAACGTCTCGTCGTCGGCGTTGCTCGGGTTCGCGCCCGCCCCGCCGTCCTGCGGGTGCACCTTCGCCGCGTACGCGGCAAACGTCGACGGCAAGAACTGCATCGGGCCGACCGCCGCGTCGAACTGCGAATTGCCGTCCCACCGACCGTGATCCGTGTCCATCACCGGCGTGGTGTTGCCGCCCGCTCCCGAGCCGTTCAAGATCGGGCCGATGATCGGAGGGGTGATGTCCCCGGTGGTGGTGTCGACCCTGTGCCCCTGCGCGTGGCCGGACTCCACCTTGCCGATCCCGGCCAGCAGCGACCAGGTCATCCCCTTGCACTGCGGGTCCAGCTGCGCCATCCCGGCCGCGGCCCGGACGTAGGCGCTCATCATCCGCGCCGGGATGTCGCTGACCGCGCCGACGGGGGCGGTGGACCCCGGGTCGCGGACATCCAGGACGCCCAGGACGACGATTCCGCCCAGCCCGATCGCCGTGCACAGCAGCGTCATCCCCAGGCAGCCGAGCTTCCGGAACAGCTTGAACACCCTCACCACCCCCCGCCGTCGTCTCCCGGGCGGCGAGCGCCGCCTGCCGTCCGCCCTGCGTGCCGATCGGACCCGGCCGGCACGCAGGCCTCCCTGATCTGCTGCCGACCGGCCCGCCGGTCCGTGCTGCGCCTCACGACTCGTCACCGATGCGGCCGGTCGACGGCCCGGGAGGCGGCGTGCCGCCCGCCTGGTCGGGCGAGTGGCCGAGGGTGCGGCGCAGCCGCAGGGCCTCGACGGAGGTGCCTTCGGGGGAGCGCAGGACCTCCGGGCTGACCCGGCGCATCACGTCCGGGTCGATGCCCTCGACCGCGGGGGCGTCCGGTGCCGGGGAAGCGGGGCGGGCCGGCGGGTCCGCGAGGATCTCCCCGGTCGTCGTGTCCACGACGTGGCCGTCATCGGTGACGATCGTGGGCCGGGAGGGCGGGACGACGTCCGGGCCCAGGGCCGAGCGGATGTCGCTCGGGCTGTGGTCGGAGGCACCCCAGCCCGGCCGGTCCGGGGTGACGGTTCCGCTGGAGGAGATGTTCGCGCCCTCGACCCGTCCGTTGACGGTGCCGTCCGTGGACAGCCCGCCTCCGGAGGCGCTGTCGCCGCCGTCCCACGGGCCGGCCGTGGCCGAGTAGGACGGGCGGTCGGCGAAGGCCTCGGAGGTGTCCGTGGGGCCCATGCCGTACCCGAGGTGCGTGGCCGCGAGCAACTGCGCCCCGCCTAGGTCCGCCGAGTGCACGTCACCGAACACCGCCGCGCGATGGTAGACGTGGTTGTAGCCGGACTGCACGGCGTTGTAGCCGGTCTTGACGGCGCGCCCGGTGCGGGTGACGTCCTGGCCCCAGTCCTTGAGGCCTTCCTTCTGGTCGCCCCACCAGGCCTTGCGGACGTTGGAGTAGTGCTCCCACTGCTTGTCGACGTGGTCCCACATCGCGTCGTTCTTGCGGTTGAGGCGGGTCCAGGTGGCCGGGAGGCCGACGGTCGCGTTGAAGCCGAACTTGCCGATCTGGCCGGCGCGGATCGCGAGCCGTCCCGCCCGGGTGTTCAGCAGGGTGTTGTGCAGCGCGTGCCCGGCCGGGGTGAGTCCTCCCCCGGTCATCTGCTGGCGGCTCATCAGGCCGTTCGTTCCGCCCGGGCCACCGGGGTGTCCCGGGGTGCCATCGGGGCGGACGCCGCCGAGCGGACCGCGCGGGCCGACCGGCTTCATCCGTCGGGCCAGCTTGTGCGGCGGCAAGGGGTTGCCCACGACCAGCTGGTGCGCCGCGTGGAACGGCAGCGCCAGCGCGGACATTCCGCGGTGGAACTCGCCGTAGGCCCCCATGGCCATCGCGCCGGCGTTCATCCTGCCGAGCCCGGGGCTGGCGAGCGCGGAGAGGCCCTCGGCGATCCGGGCCTTGCGCATCAGCGCCCCGTGCACGCCCGAGCCGCCGCCGAAGAGCCCGCCTCCGGCGAGCATCCCCATTCCTGCGCGCCCGCCCATGCCCGCCGCGCCGGACGGGTTGGACAGCGTGCCCATGGCCTGGGACATGGCCAGTGCCATCCCCGAGTTCTCGCCCAGCCACAGGCTGCCGCCGATCTTGGCGTAGCGCATGCGGTTGGCGAACCGCTCGCCGAGTGCGCCGGCGGAGGCGAAGATGCGCTGGTGGAAGACCAGGATGACGAGCGCGAACCCGTCCAGGATCAACAGACGCTGGATCATGAGCGTGTTCTCGGAGTTCGTCATGATCGCGTTCGCGCCCAGGGCGAACAGCGGCAGCATGACGCTGACCGCGAACTCGGTGACGACCGACGTCATGTAGACCCCGAGCCACTTCCAGAGGAACCGCCTGTTGCCGCCGGGCAGCATCGCCGCCACCAGCGAGGCACCGGTGACTGAGGCCGCGGTCACGTCCGCGAACTGCGTGCCCAGATGCACCAGGCACATGCCGAGCACGACGATCGCGATGATGAGCACCGCCAGGAAGACCAGCAGGGTGCCGCCCACCCGGTCCCAGTTGGAGTTGACCGCGTAGTTGTAGACGTCCTTGCCCTCCTGGCCGTGTTTGCCCTTCAACTCCTCCTTGAGCGCGTCCCAGCCCAAACTGCCGTGGTCGCAGATCGCGTCCTTGCCGGGCAGGTCGATGACGTCGTCGCAGTTGCCCTCGCGGCTCAGCTGGCCGTGGATGTACTTGTTGTGCACCCCGGCCAGCCAGCTGCCGTTCTCGGGAATCTGGCCGTACTGCAACAGCTCGAACGGCTGGACGACCAGGGTCCGCGTCAGGATCATCCGCATCGGGCAGCTGGGGTCGTCGCGGTCCTTGTCGCTCTTGCAGCCCGGGTCGGGGCCGTTGACCCCGATGGTGACCTGGCCGACCTCGTGCGCGGCCTGCTGCGACTGCATCAGCGGCCCCTCCGGGCCGAGGATGCTCTTCGGGCTCAGGGCCGGCAGCAGCACGAGCGTCGACAGCAGGATGGTGATCGTCATCTCGCCCATGCCGCGCCCGACCTTGCCGCGCATGATGAGCAAGGACCCGAACGCAGTTCCGGCCGCCAGGAACAGGGCGTACAGCCCCAGGTCGTTCGCGACGACGCCGAAGAACGCCCCGTCGAGCTTCTGCGCGCTGCTCACCAGCGTCGAGACGATGGGGAAGTTGAAGATCCACTGGATGACCCAGCACATCAGGCCGACCAGGATCCGTACCAGGGCGAACCCCGCCCCCAGCATCAGATTGCAGACGTGGCTCCTGATGTCCGTGGCGCCGCCGTTTTCGCTCTTGAGGTCGTAGTTGTCGAGCGGCGCACCCTCCGAGGACATGACGTTGAGCGGGGCCAGCACGCCGCCGCGCTCGTGGCCGTCGGCCGCCTCGGCGGCCGAAGCCCCGGCCATCATGAACAGCCACACCATGGCGGCGGTGATCAGCACGGTCCGCCGGCCAGGCCAGTACGCGGCGGCGAACCGGCTGACCGCCCGCCAGATCCGCACGGCCCGGTGCCAGACAGCACCCGCACGCTGCGCACCGCGCGCCAGCGGCGCCGGGAGAGTCGGGAGGTTCATCGCGAGAGCGCCTTCCGGAGCGAGCCGCCGGTGGAGGCGGACTTGGTGACGGGGGTCGTGAAGATCCCCTGGAGCTTGGGCAGGTTGGGGACGATGACCTGCATGCGGCCGACCCGGCCGCGGGTGTCGTGCAGGAGCATCTCCCCGGCCCTGTTCGGGTTGCCGTGGGGCGACAGCCCGCCGGTGACCAGCTGTACGAGGCCCTCGTCGTCGCCCGGAAGCCCGAGGAACTCCAGGCCCCGGCGGGCCATCGACTCGTCCGTGGTGCGGGCGAGGATGCGCTGCACGATCAGGCCGGCGATGGTCTCGTCCCCGAGGTCCCGGGCGTCATGAGCACCGGCCAGGAATCCTGCGTTGTGCTTCCTGCCGTCGTGCGCCAGTTCCTTGATCAACGCGGAGCCCTCGGCGCTGGAAGTCAGCCAATACACCTCGTCGAACACGCACGCGGCGAAGCGCGAGCGGTCCGTGAACGCGATGTGCCGGGAGATCGCCGCGATCAGGTACAAGACGGCGCGGCCGATCAGCGCCTCCAGCGGCTGGGTGCGCAGCACCTCCGGCCGGCCCAGCGATTCCTTGGGCGGCAGGGTCAGGCCGTTGGTGGTGAAGACGATCAGGTCGGCGGACAGATCACTGAGCGACAGCGCGGGCAGCGACGGGTCGAACACCATCCGGGCCAGCTTCTGGTCGGACACCGTGGCGAGCAGGTCCAACACGTCGGCCGCCGCGTCCCCCCGGTTGCCGCCCTCCTCCGCGATCGCCCGCAGCTCCTCCAGCACCAGGTTCGTGTGGGGGCGCCGGGCGACGGCGGCCGCCTTGACCGCCCGGTTGAGCACCGCGCCGCCCGGCGACATGAGGTCGAGCTGCGTCTGGAGCAGCAGGTAGCTCAGCGCCGCTGCCTCGCCCGCCGCCGGGGGCAGCACCCGCAGCGGGTCGATGGACACCTGCGCGTCGGCCGCGTCGATCACCTGGTGCCGGCCGGGCGCGACGCCCTGCGCGAACTGGGCGTACTCGCGCTGGCTGGTGCGGTCGATGACGATCGCCCGGTGCCCGCGGTCGATCAGCGTGCTGATGATCAGCTTGAGCAGCACGCTCTTGCCCGAACCGAGGTCGCCCAGGACCGCGAGGCTGGCCGCGATGTTGGCCAGCGGTGCCGACGCCAGGTCCAGGAAGACCGGCCGGGTCGTGCCCACGTCCAAGGACTGACCGATCATCGGCCCCGACTCGTCACCGATCTCCGGCACCGTGAAGGCACCCGACATCGCCCAGTCCTCCGACAACTGGAACTGGGTGCTCTCCCGCGCGCGCAGAGCCGCCAGCGCCCCCGGCAGGCCGAACGAGAACAGCCGCACCTGCCCGCCGCGCGGCCGGATCACCCCGTAGTCCGCACCCGTCAGACGCGCTTTCAGGTCCCGGGCCCGCTCGTCCGCCACCTGCGCAGTCGCCCCCCACACGGTCAGCACCGTGCGGGACTGCACCTCCAGCTCCACGCTGGTGCGCCCCAGCCGGGCCTCCTGCTCGCCCAGCACCTCGGCCGCGCCTTGCAACGAGTCCGGCATGCCCGTCGGGTGCGCCGCCCACTGGTCGGCCTGGTCCGCGATCTCCCGCTTCTTCTTCGCGATCTGCCGCTTCGCCTTGGCCGCCTCCACCAGCGTCAGGTCGACCGTCGCGTCCACCGGGTACGGCAGCAGCTCCAGCTGGGCGAGCAGGTCCGCCGAGCCCTCGTGCACGGCCTCGGGGATCTCCTCCAACGCCAGGTGCGCCTGGTAGCCCACGGCGTCCTCGGTCTCGACCTCCAACCACACTTTCGACAGGGCGGAGCCAGTGACCCGCGCGGCGAGGCGGGCGAACCAGCCGCGCACACCGCCCTCGTGCTCGTCCTGCTCGTCGTCCTCCTGCTGTCCGCCCTCCAGGAGCCGGACCTGGCCCAACGACGCGTACCCGGGGCTACGCAGCTGGGTGCCGACGATCCGGCCGCCGTAGCGGTGGCTGTTCTCGGCGTCGGCGAGCAGCGGCTCGGCCATGCCGCGGTGCACGGCGTGCTGGTGGATCCAGACGACCTCGGCCGGGCGGGCCGGACGCATCTCCAAGCCGCCGCCGAACCCGGTCTCGACCTGCCGGGCCACTCCCCTATACACCTGCACCTCGCTCACGGGCACCGGCGCCGCCGGCAGACCGGCCTGCTCGCCGAACATCGCCCACATCGAGCCCTTCGCCTGTGCGAGCTGCGCACCGCGGCCGGGCGCCTGGAGCGGTACCGCCAGCCAGATGGTGCGCCGGTGCATCTCGGCGCCGTCCAGCAGGTTCCACGCCGCCGTCGCGCTCTCGGCCGTGCCCGGGTGCGCCTCCAGGTCGACGTCGGCGGCGATGCGCTCGGCGACCTCGCGCGGCGCGACCTGGGCGCACAGGCTGTAGATCCGGGCGGTGCCGGACAGGGAGCGGACCAGGCTGGTGACCCGGCGCAGTACGTCCTGGCGCTCCAGCTCGCTGGAGTAGCGCGAGCCGATCGGGGTGACCCGCCAGAACGCCCAGACGGTGCCGGTGGTCGACCAGACCAGGTTGCCGGTGATGTGACGGAACGACGGCTTCATCGTGCGTCTCCCTTCTGGGACTGGGCGGCGGCGGCCGCGGCGAGCATCTGCTGGAGGGGGGTGAGGGCCGTGTCCGGAGCGGGGCCTGCGGCGGGCGCGGCCTCGGGAGCGGGACCGGCAGGGCGGGGTTCGAAGATGCTGAGCGCCCGGTGCTCCGGCTCCCGCTCGGGCGACTCCCGCACGGCCGGTTCCGGGAGGCCCTCGTCGTCGGGCACGTCCTCGAAGGTGAAGGCGCTGCCGGCCATCAGCACCGGGCGCATCGGGCGCACCGCCCGGCCGCCGACACGGCCCTGGCGCGGGGAGACGAGCAGCCCGAAGGCGTCCGCAGCGACGAGGAACGGGGACCGGCCGGCGATCCGTGAGTGCCGCGCGGCCCAGATGGCCACCGCCCAGACCACGATCGGCAGGGGGCCGGTGACCGGCCACCACCAACTGACCGTCTTGATCAGGAGGAAGCTTCCGACGGCGGCCACCACCAACTGCGGCGGCGTGTACGGCCCCAAGGGGATGCGCCAGTCGCCGATCTTGCCCAGCACCCACGGATGCCTGCGAGCCTTGGTGTAGGAGCGGCCGACCCTGGGACGCGCGGCGCTGCTCACGACCGGTCCGGCTGGCCGGTGAGCGTGACGGGCAGCTCACGCTGCAACTCGCCGGCGCCCTGGAGGGGGGCAGTGGTCGCGGGCCGGGTCTCGTTGTACTCGCTCTCGAAGAGCATCGAGAGCGAGTAGCGGCCGGTGAACAGCGACCAGCAGATCACCAGGCCGAGGGCGCCGCCGATCGCGGCCTTGATCGACATCTTCCGGATCGCGTGAGTGATCACGATCGCGGTCAGGGCGATCATCAGGCCGCTGGCCACCCAGTCGAGCAGCGTCTTCGCCCAGCTGTTGCCGAAGTTCTGGATGGATCCGGCGAGCATGACGTGGTTCATCGGCTGGCCCCGTTCGTAGTGGTGGAGGGCGCCACAGCGCCGGGAGAGGAAACAGAGGAGGGGGAGGAGCCCGGGGCGGTGCCGGCAGGGGCGAGGACCGAGATCTCCCAGCGGCCCGCGCGAGCGGTCAGCCGCAGCGGGTACTCCAGCGGCCAGTCGCCGGTGCCGTCGCTCGCCAGGACGCCGGCCTGGACGTCCAGCACCGCGCCGTCCTGCGGCGAGGCGGGCACCGCGCTGGCTGCCATCAGGTTCGTCAGGGCGACCTTCGAGTACGCCGCGGTGCCCGGCGCCGGGATCCGCGCCCCCGGGGACAGGTAGCGGGTGCTGTCACCCACGCCGCTCAGGTAGGCCGTCAGGAACCCGGACACCGTGTCGCGCAGCGGGCCGTCGGTGACCTGCGACCCGTACGTCTTCGTCGCGGGGTCCTTCTCGGCCAGCGCCGCCGGGGCCGACACCTGGGCCGGAGCGCCGGTGACCACCAGCGAGTCCGGCGCCCCGCCGGAGCCGGCCGAGCGGACCATCGACACCTGGACCGCGAAGTACCGCACGACCCGCGCGGGGTCGTCCGTCCCTTGCGGGGAGACCCCCGCACGCGGTGCGGGCGTTTGCGGAGAGGACTGCGGGGCGGCTTGCGCAGACGAGTCGCCTTGCGGGGCGACGGGCGGCAGCACGAGCGTGGCCGCAACGGTGACCTGCCAGGTGCGGCCGCCCATCGGCGTGCTCCGCACCGCAACGGTCTTTTCCACCTTCGCCGTCTTTGCGGCCGTCACCTTCGGCAGGTCGACCCCGGGAGCCATAGCGCGCAGAGCCGCAGAGTCGGTGACACCGGCGGAGCGCAGCCACAGGTCGACGAAGCTCTCCGCGTAGCCGGTCGGCGGGGCGATCACGAGCGGTGCGGCGGCCGCAGCGGCCGGCGCGCTGCTCGCCATCTGCGGGACAGCGACGGCCACCGCCAGGGCCAGCGGGCCCGTGGCCAGGGCCGCCCAGACGCCTCCGTACATGAGCAGGGTCCGTACACGGGAGCGGCGCAGGTCGGCGCCGGAGGCGATCGGGGAAGGGGTGTCCGGCGCTCGGTCGCGCCGGGAGGAGGTGGGCTTCACCTGGGTCTCCTAGGTCGTCAGCGGTTGCTGTCGAGGGAGGAAACCCCGCACTCCTTGATGGACCCCTTGATGATCGACACCTGCCCGGTAACGCTCTCGCAACGGGCAGCATCAAACCTCTGACCTGCACCTTTGATGCGGCATCAAGGTACGGGGCCCCCACCTTGATGGCCCATCAAGGTGTGCTGCCCCCTCCGGGGAAGGGCATCAAGGTGTGCGGCCGGTCCGGCCGGCCGGTGGGGCGATTCCTTGATGGCCCCGTCCGCCCGCAGCCCGCCGACACCTTGATGGCCGGGCTCCCGCCAGCGGATTCCTTGATGCCGGACCTCTGCGGCCGGCGGGGTTCCTTGATGGCCGGCCCCGGGCGGGCGACTCCTTGATGGCCGTCGACCCCAGCGCAGATCCTCCCCTGGGCAGCGGCCGGAGGGCTGGCCCGGCCGAATCGGCGCTCCCCGCCCGGGGCCGCCGCGCACCTCGACCTCGCCTTCGGCCCGCGGCACTGGGACGTCCACCGCAGGTGCGTGCGGAAGCGGTGCGGGGTGCGGCGGCGCTGGCCCGGGGCCGGATTGATGCCCCGCACCGCGATCGGCCCCGACCCGCGCACGGCGCCCCGGCCGCGCCAGCCCCGCACCGCAAAGTCCCGCCCCGCACCGCAAGGACGCCTTGCGGCCCGCACCCCGCAAGAGCCGTTTGCGGGCCTGCACCGCAAGCGAGCCCGCTTCCGCAAAGGAGTCAGGAGCTTTGCGGTGCGGGCCATCCAGATACGTCCGCACCCCTTGATGGGCACGCGGATGCGAAGTCGTTATCTGGCAAACCTTGATCATCAAGGGGTCCGTCCAGGAGTGCGGGGTTACCTCGGTCACTGATCACCACTGCCCGAGGAGCCACGATGGACCTGCCGCCGACCCTGCTGCCCAGCCTCAACTTCGGCTGCCCCGCGGTGCTCGCGGTGGCGGCCACCGCCTACCTCCCGGCCGGCGCCTGCTACCTCGCGCTGACCGGAACTGACGCGGCCTGTCTCCGCCGACTCCGCCTGCCCGCCCCCGCCGTCCTCCTCGCGGCCGCAGCCTCCTGGTTCACGCTCGCCCTCGTGTGGCCGCTGCTCCTCGCCGTCCGGGCCGTTGCCGCCCTGCGCCGCCGACGTCGCGCGGTGGAGCTCCCGCTTTGCATCCAGCCGATCGCCGTCGTCCCCGCCACCCGCACCCCGGACGCTCGCCCCGCGGCGGTGATCCCGCCGAAGCCGACGGGCTTGCCCGTGCCGCCGCGCTGGTACCGCGAGTCGTACGCGGCCGTCCACACCGCGCTCGCCGACGGCCGCACCTCCATCGCCCGGACCCGGGCCGGCCACCTGACGGACGACGCCACGATCGAGTTCGGCCCCGCCCACCCCTACACCCAGGAAGCGTGGCTGCTCGTCGCCCGCACGGTCCGCACCGCGCTCGCCGAGATCGGCTCCGCGCCCGCGACGATCGACGCCCAGCTCGACGACCCCTACCACTTCCTCTTTCCACACGCCCACCACATGCCGGCCTGGAACCCGGACCGCGACGGCGTGTACGTCGAGGTGGCCCGGTGACCGACTTCCTCACCCGCCTCTCCCTCGACGGCGACGGCGCCTTCGCCCCCGGCGGGCTGGACTACATCGAGTTCGACGCCCGGCTCGCCCGCGACGGCTCGTGCCCCACCACCACCAAGGCCGCCTACATGGCGCTCGCCACCTTCTGCGACATCGAGGAGCACATCACCCTGACCGCGGAGGAGGTGGCGGCCTGGTCGAGCGACGTCCGGCAGGCGCTCCTGCCCTACCGGCGCACCGTCGCCGCGTGCCTCGGCCGCTCCGTCGACACCTTCGACCGCGCCGCCACCGACCTGGTCGACCGTCGCTTCCTCCTCGTGGAGCCCCAGACCGCACCCGGCAACCCGGCCGTGCCCGACGCCAACGTCTACCGTCTCACCGACAAGGAGCGGTGGGCCCGTCAGCTCCTGGAGCGCGCCGCCGCCCCGGGCCCCGCACCCGTACTCGGCCCCGACGGCCACCCGATTCCCCGCGTCCACCGGGCACCCGGCATCGACTACGTCCGCCTCGACGCCCGCATCGCCCGCACCGGCCTGCGCTCCCCGGTCTACAAGGCCGTCTACGCAGCCGTCGCCAGCTTCTGCCACATCCACAGCCGCTCCATCACCGAGCGCCCGCCCACCATCAAGGAACTGATGGCCTGCACCGGCCTGGGGCGTACCGCCGTCACCGGCAACCTCGCCCAGCTCCGGGCCGACGGCGTCCTCGCCACCCAGGACAACTACAGCCGACAGGACGGACGCGGCCGCCTCGCCTCCTCCTACTTCCTCCTCGACGCCCGCCTCTGGCGGGCCCGCGCCGCCGCCCGCGAGGACCGCGAGCTCGCCGCCTTCACCGGGGGGTGGCCGCACCAGACGGACGGGGGTAGCCGCACCACGCGGACGGGGGTGGCCGCACCAGACGGACCAGGGTGGCCGCACCACACGGACACCATTAAGAGCAGTAACCAGACAAGTGACAGCGAGCCCCTTCCGGACGCCCGAAGGGCACCTACAGGTGGTAAGGCCCGTGCGGCTCGCCGCCAAAGTGCGGGCACCCAGCCGAACCCGAACAGCGGCTCCGCCGCGACGAAGACCACCAAGCCCCGCACCAAGACCATCCGAACCACCCCCTCCAAGCCCGTACCAGGAGAAGACGAGGTCTTCGCCATGGTCGACGCCCTCGGCGTCAGCAAGCACCCCGCCATCAAGGTCCCCCCGCTGCGCCGCGCGGTGCGCGACCTGCTGTCGGCCGGACGGAAGCCGGAGCACGCCCTGGCCCGGATCAACGCCGGATGGTGGCGGGCCGGCGTCCCGGAGAAGATCGCCCGCCGGGAGATCCGCGGCCCCGTCGGCTACCTCGCCTCGATCCTGGCCGCGCAGGACTGCGAGCTGTCCGACTGCGAGCGCGGGGTGATCCTCGGCAGCGGTGAGGAGTGCCGGGCCTGCGGCCTGGCCCGGGCCGAGCGGCAGGCCGATCGCGCACGGGAGCACCTGGAGCAGAGCACGGCCGAGCTCGACCAGGCCGCCAGCGGCCGGGGTGCGAGCGAGCGGGCCCGGACGGCGCCGCCCGGTCCGTCCTCTGCGGCGGTGACCTGGAGGTGCGAGGCTCCCGGTCCGGACGGTTTCGGAGGGCCGCGGTGCGGGCGGCCGGGTACCGGAGTCCCGCCGGCGCTGCCGATGTGCCCGGACTGCCTGGACACGCTCCAGAAGGCGATCGGACATCCGATGTGATGGCCAGCACCCAGTCGAAGCGAGAGGCCCCGGTGCGGTATCGGGGCCTCTCGGCATTCCCGTGTCAGCATTGCCGACACTGCGGCAACACCGAGCGCTACCCGGCTCGTTGTCCCCGACGACAACATCCCGGGCCGCGCCCCCTTCCCGGTGCCGATCCACCACCGACGCATTGGAGGTCCCGTGACCTCGGGCCGCAGCACCCCCCACGGCGAGGAGGAGATCGTAGTCGGTCCCGAACATGTCCTGGCCGTACTGCGCTCCGTTGACAGGATGGGACTCTTTGACCAGAGCGCGGACGCCGAAGTGTCCGGTGCCATCGCCGAACTGACCGCAGCCTCGCTCACACAGCCCCGCGATGCAGAGGTGTGGCGCCTGCCGGCCCGAGCCGCATGCTTCGTCGCACTGTGGACCGACGCCGCCGGCCTGCTCGATCTGGACGAAGGCGACCGCGACACCTACGTCCATCCGGCGATCGTTGCCGAGGAGGAGTTCCGACGGGCCGTCGTTGAGCAGGCCCCACGTACCCTGGGCGCTTTCCAGACCCTCCTCGAAGCCCACCAGATCATGATGTCGACCTACGTTCGTGGACACCTCGGACTGGTGGACGGCGACGATCTTCCGGAATGACGCCAGCGCTGCGGCGGCGAAGGTGTCTGGCATAGGCCTCGCCGGACGACGGCTCGCCACGGCCCGGGGGCTCGCCCGCCTGTCGGTGCGCAGCTGAATCATGAGGTGGTGGCGACCCGCTGGGGGACCCTCGGCATTCCCACTGCGGAGGCTGGACAGCCCGATCGACTGCCTGCCGGATCGCTACGATTGGTGCATGGCTGATCGCGCAACGGAGTTCACCTCTCTCGACGGCACTCTCCTGTCCGGCACCATCGCGTCCACCGAATACCCGCAGGGCCTGGCCGTGCTCGTACACGGTGCTGGCGTCACCCGCGAGGAAGGCGGCTTCTTCACCCGGCTCGCCGCAGCGCTCGCCGCATCCCGTATCGAGAACCTGCGCTTCGACCTGCGCGGCCACGGTGACAGCGGCGGCAGCGAGCAGGACATCACCATCGCCGGCGTCGCCAACGACATCAGGGCCGCCGCGCACCACCTGCGCGCCCGTGCCGAGGCTTCCTCAGCGGACGTCCCCGCGCACCTGATCGCGGCCTCGTTCTCCGGCGGCGCCGCCGCCCTGGTCGCAGCCTCCTACCCGGTTCTCCTGGACAAGCTGGTCCTGCTGAATCCGCGGCTCGACTACCGGGCCCGCTACATCACGTCCCGGCCGTACAACCGGGACGACTACCTGAGCGAGGATGCCGCCCGCGACCTGGACCGCCAAGGCTTCACCGAGCACAGCCCGTTCGCGCTCGGCCGGGCCCTGCTGAACGAGGTGCACTACCTTGACCCCTCCGTCCTGCTGCCCCGGATCATGGCTGACACCCTCGTGGTGCACGGCACCAAGGACACCTTCGTCCCCATCGACGACTCCCGCCGGCTCACCTTCGAGTTTGGCGGGGAAGCCGAACTCGTCGAGCTGGAAGGCGCGCAGCACGGCTTCGCGGTGCACGACGATCCGCAGTACCTCGCCCCACAGACCCAGGCCTGGCAGGCCGAGGTCATCGCGAGGATCACCGGGTTCCTCACCGCCTGCTGAGCCGACACCCCGCTTCGGCCGGCACTGCCCGCGTACCGCGGACGGTGCCGGCCGTCGTTGCTCCTGCGCTACGCCGCCCCGGTCGGCGATCGCGAGGGTTGCGGAGCCGGAAGCCGGGTGCCACGCACTGCCTGGAGCAGCTGTTGCGCCGCCGTACGGTGGGCAGGGCCGGCCAGCAGGGCTGAGCGCGGGGCGTCCCGGCGAGCGCCTGCCGCGGCCCGTCCCGGCGGCGATCCGGAGCGCGCTCAGTCCGACGCGGACGGCCTCGTCGGTTCCGCCTGAGCCACCCGCCTGACCTCCCTGTACGCGATGTCGGCCGGCCCACCCCGTTGTTTTGGGGGGGTGTGGGTTTATCAAA
>NZ_JBHYGR010000008.1:0-33636 GCF_042738155.1 Kitasatospora sp. NPDC059088
GGGGGGCGACCGTCGCGGGGGCCGCGGCCGGGCCACCGGGGGTGGCGCGCCCCCCTCGGCGCGCCGGGGCGGGGGACCGCGGGGGGGGGGGGCGGGCGGGCCCCCCCAGCGCGTAGACCCGCTTCCAGCTCCGGCGGTCGGTGCATACCACGTCGCCGAAGGCGAGCGCCCGCTCCACCGCGATCTTGGTGTCGGACCAGTCCCACCACTCGGCCGTCCGCTTGGCCCCGCCCAGCTCGGTGGCGGTCAACGGCCCCTCGGCGCGCAGCTTGTCGAGCACCGCCCGGTACGTCCCGGGCGCGACCTGGTGGCTCCAGAGGCTGCCGCGCTCGCGGTAGCGGCGGCGCCGGAAGGCGAACAGCGGCCACTCCTCGACCGGCAGGACGCAGGCCGCGTGCGACCAGTACTCGAAGGTGGTGCCCGCACCCCAGTAGGCCGCCTCGACCGCCGGACGGCCGACCGCGCCCAGCCGGGCGTAGGGCACCAGTTCGTGCGAGCGGGCCAGCACCGAGATGGTGTCCAGCTGGACGGCGCCCAGGTGCCGCAGCACCCCGCGCGCGCCGGCCCGGCGGTCGGGCGCGCCCAGCAGGCCCTGGGCGCGCAGGGCGATCCGGCGGGCGTCGTCGGCGCCCAGGACGGTGTCGGGCGCGGGCCCGGCGGCGGCAGCGGTCATGCCGGGGAGCGTAGCCGGGGGTACCGACAGCGGGCCGGGTCAGTCCTGGTCGGGCGCCGGTCCCGTGGCCCGATCCTGCGGTCAGTCCTGGTCGGGCCCGGTCCGTCGGTCCAGGTCGGCGGGGAGCAGCGAGGCGACCCAGGCGTCCTGGAAGACGCCGCGCTGGTCGGCGTACGAGCGCAGGGTGCCCTCGTAGCGGTAGCCGACCCGCTCGGCGACCGCGCGCGAGCCGTCGTTGCCGACGTAGGCGAGCCACTGGAGGCGGCGCAGCCCGAGGTCGGTCAGCGCCCAGCGGGCGACCGCGCGGGCCGCCTCGACGGTGTAGCCGCGACCGCGCTGCTCCTGCACCGTCCACCAGCCGACCGAGGCGGCGGCCGGGTCGTCCGCCTTGCGGGTGACCGCCTGGGCGCCGACCAGCCGGCCCGTCCCGCGTTCGACCACGCACCAGATGAACTCGGAGTCCTTGGCCACGCCCTCGGGTGCCAGTGTGTGGACGAAGAACTCGGCGTCCTTGCGGCGGTAGGGCACCGGGACGACCGTCCAGCGCTGGATCTCGGCGTCCTGGCAGGCCGCGAAGATCGCGTCGATGTCGGACTCCTGCGGGGCCCGCAGGACCAGGCGGTCGGTGGTGAGGGTGACGAGTTCGCTCCGGGGCTGTTCCATGGGCGGATTATTTCTCCGCAGGAGGAATGCGGGCATCCGAATTCCGGGCCAACTCCCCGGCCCGTCGACCCTTTTGTCCCGGTGGACGGTGCTATCGGTCCATGTGCACGGGCGGGTGACACGGGAATACCGTGCTGACGCACCTCCCGGCGCATTGGACTCCTCGCATACGATGGCCCGTGCGGTGGGGTGGACCCCCCGTGCAGTCGTCCAGTGCCAATACAGGCAAGGAGCCCGCTCAAGTGTCCGTCTTCGACAAGATCCTGCGCGCCGGCGAAGGCAAGATCCTTCGCAAGCTGCAGCGGATTGCTGCCCAGGTCAACTCCATCGAAGAGGACTTCGTCAACCTCACCGACGCCGAGCTGCGCGCGCTGACCGACGAGTACAAGCAGCGGATCGTCGACGGCGAGACGCTGGACGACATCCTCCCCGAGGCGTTCGCCACCGTCCGCGAGGCGGCCAAGCGCGTCCTCGGCCAGCGGCACTACGACGTCCAGATCATGGGCGGCGCGGCGCTGCACCTCGGCTACGTCGCCGAGATGCGCACCGGTGAGGGCAAGACCCTCGTCGGCACCCTGCCCACGTACCTGAACGCGCTGACGGGCAAGGGCGTTCACCTGATCACCGTCAACGACTACCTCGCCGAGCGCGACTCGGAGTGGATGGGCCGGGTGCACCGCTTCCTCGGTCTCGAGGTCGGCGTGATCCTGGCGAACATGACGCCCGCCGAGCGCAAGCGCCAGTACGCGATGGACATCACGTACGGCACGAACAACGAGTTCGGCTTCGACTACCTGCGCGACAACATGGCCTGGTCGAAGGACGAACTCGTCCAGCGCGGCCACAACTTCGCGGTGGTCGACGAGGTCGACTCGATCCTCATCGACGAGGCCCGCACCCCGCTGATCATCTCCGGCCCGGCGGACCAGGCGACCAAGTGGTACGCCGACTTCGCCAAGCTGGTGCTGCGCCTCAAGATCGACCGCGACTACGAGGTCGACGAGAAGAAGCGCACCGTCGGCGTCCTGGAGGAGGGCGTCACCCGGGTCGAGGACTACCTGGGCATCGACAACCTCTACGAGTCGGTGAACACCCCTCTGGTCGGCTTCCTGAACAACGCCATCAAGGCCAAGGAGCTGTACAAGAAGGACAAGGACTACGTCGTCATGAACGGCGAAGTCATGATCGTCGACGAGCACACCGGCCGCATCCTGGCCGGGCGCCGCTACAACGAGGGCATGCACCAGGCGATCGAGGCCAAGGAGGGGGTGGAGGTCCAGAACGAGAACCAGACCCTGGCCACCATCACCCTGCAGAACTTCTTCCGCCTGTACGACAAGCTCTCCGGCATGACCGGTACCGGCACCACCGAGGCCGCCGAGTTCCACCAGATCTACAAGCTCGGCGTGGTGCCGATCCCGACCAACAAGACGCCGCTGCGCATCGACCAGCCCGACCTGATCTACAAGTCGGAGCCGGCCAAGTTCGCCGCCGTGGTCGAGGACATCGCCGAGAAGCACGAGAAGGGCCAGCCGGTGCTGGTCGGCACCGTGTCGGTCGAGAAGTCCGAGTACCTGTCGCAGGAGCTGCGCAAGCGCGGCATCCCGCACGAGGTGCTGAACGCCAAGCACCACGAGCGCGAGGCGCAGATCGTCGCCCAGGCCGGCCGCAAGGGCGCCGTCACCGTCGCCACCAACATGGCCGGCCGTGGCACCGACATCATGCTCGGCGGCAACCCGGACCACCTGGCGGCGGCCGAGCTGGCCCAGCGCGGGCTCTCCGCGGGCGACAACCCGGAGGAGTACGAGGCCGAGTTCCCGGCCGCGCTGGAGAAGGCCAAGGCCTCGGTCAAGGCCGAGCAGGAGGAGGTCAAGGAGGCCGGCGGCCTCTACGTCCTCGGCACCGAGCGGCACGAGTCCCGCCGGATCGACAACCAGCTGCGCGGCCGCTCCGGCCGTCAGGGCGACCCGGGCGAGTCCCGCTTCTACCTGTCGCTGGGCGACGACCTGATGCGCCTGTTCAAGGCCGGCATGGTCGAGCGCGTGCTCTCGATGGCCAACGTGCCCGAGGACGTGCCGATCGAGTCCAAGATGGTCACCCGCGCGATCGCCTCCGCGCAGACCCAGGTCGAGCAGCAGAACTTCGAGATCCGCAAGAACGTCCTCAAGTACGACGAGGTGCTCAACCGCCAGCGCGAGGTCATCTACGGCGAGCGCCGCCGCGTCCTGGAGGGCGAGGACCTCCAGGAGCAGGTCGGCCACTTCATGGACGACACCGTCGAGGCCTACGTCAAGGCGGCCACCGGCGAGGGCTTCGAGGACGACTGGGACCTCGACAAGCTCTGGACCGCGTTCAAGCAGCTCTACCCGATCACCCTGGACCTCGCGGAGCTGGAGGAGGAGGTCGGCGGTCCGGCCGGCCTGACCCCGGACTTCCTGACCAAGGTCGTCCAGGAGGACGTCCAGGCGCAGTACGGCGCCCGCGAGGACCAGCTCGGCGAGGAGATCCTGCGCGAGCTGGAGCGCCGCGTCGTGCTGTCGGTGCTGGACCGCCGCTGGCGCGAGCACCTCTACGAGATGGACTACCTCCAGGAGGGCATCGGCCTGCGGGCCATGGCGCAGCGCGACCCGCTGGTCGAGTACCAGCGCGAGGGCTTCGACATGTTCACCGCGATGATGGAGGGCATCAAGGAGGAGTCCGTCGCCTACCTGTTCAACCTGGAGGTCCAGGTCGAGCAGCAGGTCGAGGAGGTGCCGGTGGCGGACGCCGAGGTGCTGCTCGACAAGCTGGAGAAGGACGCCGCCCGCCCGGAGATCAAGGCCAAGGGCCTGGAGGCCCCGAAGCCGCAGCGGCTGCACTACACGGCCCCCTCGGACGAGGTCGGCGGCGGTGTCATCGAGGGCGACTTCGAGGACGGCCTGCCGGAGGACGAGGGCGACGGGCTGACCCGCGCCGAGCGCCGCAAGGCCGCCAAGTCCGCCAAGGGCCGCCGCCGCAAGGCCTGAGCCGCCGGCCGCAGGACGCCGCACAGGGCGCCGCTCCCGTACCGGGGCGGCGCCCTGCGCCGTTCCCTGGGGCATCCCTCGGGGCGTGTTCCGGGTCGTGGTCGTCACCGGGCCTCCACGGCGGTGCACTGCCACTGGCCGGCCGGGCCGCGCTGCTCCAGCCGGAAGGCCACCATGTGGTGCCGCCGGCCGAGGTCGACCCGGACGCAGGCCTCGACGGCGTCCGGGGAGGGCGACCGGTCGTGCACCGGGCCGAGCCGGGGCCGGTCGGCCGGGCCGCCGCGGCGCAGCGCACCGGCCCGGACGAGTGAGGCGAGCTGCCCGTAGCCGTCCAGGCTGGTGTGCCGCATCAGCTGGCCCGAGGGCCGGGCGCCGGTGAGCACCTCGACCAGCTGGTGGGCGAAGCGGGCGGCGAGCGCCCCGGCGTCGTGCCGGGCGGGGCCGGGTGCGGATCCGGGGGTGGTGCAGGCGGCGCGCGGGTGGCGGGGGCGGCGCCCGGTCGGGTCGCAGCCGCCGTCGGGTGTACGGGCCCGGTGGTGCGGTCGGGCGGTCGGGTGCTCGGTCGGGCGGACGCGCCGGTGGGCGGTCGGCGCGGCGGTGGGCCGGGCGCTCGGGCAGGTGCGGGGGCTGACGGTCACGGTGGCTCCGAACAAGGGTGGTGCGGGTACGGACGGGTCCAGGCTGGCGGTGGTGATCACCGGGCGGCAACGGGTTTGCGGCCGCCCCTCGGGCCGGTGCGAAGTTCACCTATCCGGGTGAGTCGACCAGTGCGGCGACGGGCCCGGCGGCCGTGCCGGCGGCACCCGGTTGACGTGCGGGGACGGACCGTACGGCCCGAAAGGGGACGCCCGGGTACGGCGGACCGGGTGGTCCCGCGGCGGGCTCCCGTTGCGCCGCCCGCGCGTCCGCGCGCACCATCGGAGCCTGACCCGAACCCGACGACGACGGGCGGCCGGGATGACGACAGCCGGGACGACCACAAGGGCGGTGACGGGGCCGGACACGCCCGCCGACGCCGGGGGCACCCCCCGGCGCGGCCTGGTGCTGGGCGGCGGCGGGATGCTCGGCGCGGCCTGGACGGTCGGCGCGCTCTGCGCCGTCGAGGAGGCCGTCGGGCACCGGCCGGGCGAGGCGGACGTACTGCTCGGCACCTCGGCCGGCGCCATCCTGGCCGCGATGCTGGCCGGGGGCGTGCGCCCCGAGCAGCTGCGCGACCACCAGCGCGGCCTGCCGATCACCGAGGGCCCGTTGGCCGGGGTGGCCTTCGACTACGACACCGCGGTGGGCGGTGCGCTGCCGCCCCGGCCGCGGGCCGGGATCGGCTCGCCCGGCCTGCTGCGGGACGCCGTCCGGCACCCGCGCGAGTACCCGCTGCTGACCATGGTCTCGGCGGTGGCGCCGCACGGCCGCGGCTCGCTGGCCCCGGTCGGCGAGCTGGTGCGCGGGCTGCTCGGCCCGGGCGGCTGGCCGCTCCCGGTGGGCGCGACGGGAGAGGCGGGAGCGATGGTGGAGGCCGAGGCCGAGGCCGAGGCCGAGGCCGAGGCCGCGGACGCCGTCCCGCCCAGCGCCGCCGCGGCCCCGCTGCGGGTGGCCGCGGTGGACTACCGCAGCGGCCACCGGGTGGTCTTCGGCGACCCGGACGCCCCCGACGTCCCGGTGGCCGGGGCCGTGATGGCCTCCTGTGCGATCCCCGGCTGGTTCGCGCCGGTGCGCCTGGACGGCTCGGCCTACGTCGACGGCGGCTGCTGGTCGGCCACCAACGCCGACCTGCTGCTCGGCCGCGGCCTGGACGAGGTGTACGTGCTCGCCCCGATGGCCCTGCGGCTCGGCCCGCGGTCGGAGCGCTCCGAGGGCGGCACGGTGGCCGCCCTGCGCGAGTGGCGGGCCCGGGACCGCCCGCGCGGGGTGCTGGCCCAGCTGGTCAGCCGCTACCGCCGCGCGGTGACCCGGCAGCTGCTGCGCGAGGCCGCGCTGCTGCGGGCCGAGGGCGTCCGGGTGCGGCTGCTCGCGCCGACCCCGGCCGACCTGGCGGTGATGGGCCCGAACCTGATGGACCCGGCCCGCCGCGGCGCGGTGCTGGAGAGCGGCCTGCGCAGCGCCCGGGAGGCGCTCGGGGCGGCGCGGTAGTCCCGGGCACCGGTGCGAGGGCTCAGGTGATCACGCCCGGCGCGGCTGAGCTTATTCTTGGGGCGCTGGAGTAGCTTCGCGGAAACCGGAGAGTGCCACCGATGCGCGTGTACGTGCCCACCACCCTGACCGGCCTGGCGGCGGCGCACGAGGGCGGTGCCCTGGACCAGTCCGCGGCGTACGCCGTGACGCCCGCGCTGCGCGAGTGGTACGTCAGCGACGACCTGGAGGAGCTGGAGTACGCGGCGCTCAACCGGGCCGCGCAGTCCTCGCTGCGGCTGCTGGCGGCCGACCCGGACTCCCCGCGCCGGCGCGTCGTGGTGGCGCTGGACGTGGCCGACTCGGCGGTGCGGCCCTTCCCCGGTGACGAGTACCAGGACCAGGCCTCGCTCGGCCGGGTGGTGCTGGCCGGCCCGGTGAAGCTGGCGAAGGCCGCCTCGGTGCACGCGGACGTGGCCGACGACGAGGTGGTCGAGGACGTCGCCGCCGCGGTGGCGGCGGTGGCCGCGGCCGACGCGGGCGACCAGGACGCCCAGTTCACCGTGGACGGCGCCGAGGACCACGACCTGCTCTGGTACGCGACCCAGGAGATCCCCGCCCTGCTGGCGTAGGACCGCCCCGGCGTAGGAGCGCCCGGCCTACGACCGTTGCGGGGGTGACCCCGCTCCTACCGGCGTGTCGGCCGTTCGGGTTACCGTTTGATCCCGTGCGCACTCACATCGTTTGGGACTGGAACGGCACGCTCTTCCATGACATGGACGCCGTCCTCGGCGCGAGCAACGCCGCGTTCGCGACCATCGGCGTCGGGCCGATGACCCTGCAGCAGTACCGCGAGCAGTACGAGATCCCGATCCCCCGGTTCTACGAGCGGCTGCTCGGTCGGATGCCCTCCACGGAGGAGTGGCTGCGACTGGACGACGCCTTCCACGACCGCTACGTCGAGCTCAGCCGGGCCTGCGGCCTGACCGAGGGCGTGCCCGAGCTGCTGGCGGGCTGGCAGGCGGCCGGGCACAGCCAGTCCCTGCTGTCGATGTACGAGCACGAGAAGCTCGTCCCGCTGGTCGACGGCTTCGGCCTGACCGGCAGCTTCCTGCGGGTGGACGGCCGCAGCGGCCCCTCCGGCGGCCAGAAGGCGCAGCAGCTGACCAGGCACCTGGCCGAGCTCGGCGAGCGGGTCGACCCGGCCCGTACGGTGCTGATCGGCGACGCCGCGGACGACGCCCTGGCGGCGCTGCACGCGGGGGCCCGCGCGGTGCTGTACACCGGGGGCTCGCACACCCGGGAGAAGCTGGAGCCGGTCGGCGTCCCGGTGGTGGACAGCCTGGCCGAGGCGGTCGAGCTGGCGGGCCGGCTGACCGGCTGAGCCGGGACGGTCGGGCCGACGGGCCGAGCGGACCCGCCGGGACGGCGGACGTGGCGGGCGCCACGTCCGCCGTTGGCGTGTCTGGACGGGCGGAACCGTCCCGCCCTGGTCAGGCTGGAGTCGAACCCCAGCCGCCAGGACGGAGCCGCCATGCCCATCGACGCAGTCACCGAGGTGCCGACCCCGGTCAACGAGCCGGTGCGGACGTACGCGCCCGGCAGCCCGGAGCGGGACCGGCTGGTCCGGCGGCTGGACGAGCTGGCGGCCGAGCAGGTCCCGCTGCCGATGACCATCGGCGGTGAGCAGCGGTTCGGCGGCGGCGAGCGGATCGAGGTCGTCCAGCCGCACCACCACGCCGCCAAGCTGGGCGTGCTCGGCAACGCCACCCGGGAGGACGCCCGGGCGGCGGTGGACGCGGCGCTGGCGGCCGGGCGGCAGTGGCGCTCGCTCTCCTTCGACGACCGGGCCGCGGTCTTCCTGCGGGCCGCCGACCTGCTGGCCGGGCCGTGGCGGGACACGCTCAACGCGGCGACCATGCTCGGCCAGTCCAAGACCGTGCAGCAGGCCGAGATCGACTCCGCCTGCGAGCTGATCGACTTCTGGCGGTTCAACGTCGGGTTCGCCCGGCAGGTCCTGGCGGAGCAGCCGGTCTCCTCCCCGGGGGTGTGGAACCGGGTCGACCACCGCCCGCTGGAAGGTTTCGTCTACGCGGTCACCCCGTTCAACTTCACCGCGATCGCCGGGAACCTGCCCACCGCCCCCGCGCTGATGGGCAACACCGTGGTCTGGAAGCCCGCGCCGACCCAGACCCTGGCCGCGTACCACCTGATGCGGCTGCTGGAGGCGGCCGGCCTGCCGCCCGGGGTGATCAACCTGGTCACCGGCGACGGCCTCCAGGTCTCCCCGGTGGTGCTCGCCGACCCGGCGTTCGCCGGGCTGCACTTCACCGGCTCGACCGCCACCTTCCAGTCGCTCTGGCAGAGCATCGGCGCGAACATCGGCGGCTACCGCACGTACCCGAGGATCGTCGGCGAGACCGGCGGCAAGGACTTCCTGCTGGCCCACCGCTCGGCCGACCCGGACATCCTGCGGACCGCGATGGTCCGCGGCGCCTTCGAGTACCAGGGCCAGAAGTGCTCGGCGCTCTCCCGCGCCTACCTGCCGCGCAGCCTCTGGCTCACGATCAAGGACGACTTCCTGGCCGAGGTGGACGCCCTGACGGTGGGCGACGTCACCGACCTGTCGAACTTCATGGGCGCCCTGATCGACAAGCGCGCCTTCGAGCGGAACCGCACCGCGATCGAGCGGGCGAAGGCCGACCCGACCGTCGAACTGGTGGCCGGCGGCCAGTACGACGACGCGATCGGCTGGTTCGTCCGGCCGACCGTGCTGGTCTCCTCGGACCACCGGGGCGAGATCTTCCGCACCGAGTACTTCGGGCCGATCCTGGCGGTCCACGTCTACGAGGACTCCCGCTGGGACGACGTGCTCCGCCGGGTCGACGCGGGTGCCCCGTACGGCCTCACCGGCGCGGTGATCGCCCAGGACCGGTACGCCATCGCCCAGGCCGTGGAGGAGCTGCGCTTCACCGCCGGGAACTTCTACATCAACGACAAGCCCACCGGCGCCGTGGTCGGCCAGCAGCCCTTCGGCGGCTCCCGGGCCTCCGGGACCAACGACAAGGCGGGCGCCGCGCAGAACCTGCTGCGCTGGACCTCGGCGCGGGCGATCAAGGAGACCTTCGTGCCGCCCACCCGGCACGGTTACCCGCATATGGGCTGAAAGCGAACACGACGCTCCGGTTTGGACATGGTGTCCAGGACGGACCCGACATCCTGTGGGTTTGCGCCTCCCTGTCCCTGTGCACCTTCGATTGATCCGGTTAGGCTGGCTGGCGTCGTCGGGTGGCTTGCAGGACGAACGTGTCGTCCTACCCGCTGGGAGGGCGTTTCATGCGTGCCATGAGCCCCTTTCAGTCGGACGGTGCGGCAGGATTGCGAGCGACCCGTCGGTGTACACCCACACACCACCGAGTCACGCAACGGCGCGCGACAGGAGCCAAGAAGTCATGCAGACCAAGCTGGACGCAGCCAAGGCCGAACTGCTCAAGAAGGCAGCCGCAGCCGCTGAGAACAGCCAGGTGGGGGGAGCGGCGCCGGGGGAGGGTCTGAGCAACGGTGCTCTGACCGCGTACCTGCACCACTACTACCTCCACACCGCGCCCGAGGACCTGGTCGACCTCGACCCGGTCGACGTGTACGGCGCGGCCGCCTCCCACTACCGCCTGGGGCTCAAGCGCCCCCAGGGCACCGCCGAGGTGCGGGTCCACACCCCCTCGGTCGAGGAGAACGGCTGGTCCTGCGGCCACACCGTGGTCGAGGTCGTCACCGACGACATGCCCTTCCTGGTCGACTCGGTCACCAACGAGCTCTCCCGCCAGGACCGCGCGATCCACCTCGTCGTCCACCCCCAGCTGCTCGTCCGCCGTGACATCACCGGCAAGCTGCTGGAGATCCTGGACGTCGACGCCTGCTCCCGCAGCCAGGCCGCCGGCACCGAGTGGCCCGCCGACGCGACCGTCGAGTCGTGGATGCACATCGAGATCGACCGCGAGACCGACCGCGACGACCTGCGCACCATCGAGACCAACCTGCGCCGCGTGCTCGGCGACGTCCGCGAGGTCGTCGAGGACTGGGGCAAGATGCGCGACAGCGCGCTGCGCCTGGCCGACGAGCTGGCCGAGGAGCCCCCGGCCGAGCTGCCCGAGCAGGAGGTCGGCGAGGCCTGGGAGCTGATGCGCTGGCTCGCCGACGACCACTTCACCTTCCTCGGCTACCGCGAGTACGACCTGGTCGAGCACGAGGGCGAGGAGGTCCTCAAGGCCGTCGCCGGGACGGGCCTGGGCATCCTGCGCTCCGACCCGCACAGCCACGACGACCGCCACCACTCGGTCTCCGAGGCCTTCGGCCGGCTCTCCGCCCCGGTCCGCGCCAAGGCCCACGAGAAGAAGCTGCTCGTCCTGACCAAGGCCAACAGCCGCTCCACCGTGCACCGCCCGGCCTACCTCGACTACGTCGGCGTGAAGAAGTTCAACGCCGCCGGCGAGCCCACCGGCGAGCGCCGCTTCCTCGGCCTGTTCTCCTCCGCCGCCTACACCGAGTCGGTCACCCGCATCCCGGTCGTGCGCCGCAAGGTCCAGGAGGTGCTGGACGGCTCCGGCTTCTCCAGCGAGAGCCACGACGGCCGCGACCTGCTCCAGATCATGGAGACCTTCCCGCGCGACGAGATCTTCCAGACCTCGGCCGCCGAGCTGCTCTCCATCGCCACCAGCGTGCTCTACCTCCAGGAGCGCCGTAAGCTGCGGCTCTTCCTGCGCCAGGACGAGTACGGGCGCTACTTCTCCGCCTTCATCTACCTCCCGCGCGACCGCTACACCACGCGCATCCGGCTGCTGCTCACCGACATCCTCAAGGAAGAGCTGAACGGCGCCACCATCGACTACACGGTGTACGCCACCGAGTCGGTGCTGACCCGCCTGCACTTCGTCGTCCGGGTCGCCCCGGGCACCGAGCTGCCCCGGCTCACCGACTCCGACATCGAGCGGATCGAGAACCGCCTGGCCGAGGCCGCCCGGTTCTGGATGGACGGCTTCCACGACCAGCTGCACACCGAGCTGGGCGAGGAGAAGGCCGCCGAGCTCGGCCACAAGTACGCCAACGCGTTCCCCGACGGCTACCGCGCCGACTTCCCGCCGCGCACCGCCGTCTCGGACATCAAGCAGATCGAGGCGCTGCACGGCGAGGGCGACTTCCGCCTCAACCTGTACCAGCCGGTCGGCGCGGGCGACGACGAGCGCCGCTTCAAGATCTACCGGGTCGGCGGCCCGATCTCGCTCAGCGAGGTCCTGCCCGTGCTCCAGCGCCTGGGCGTCGAGGTCCTGGACGAGCACCCGTACGCGCTGCGCCGCTCCGACGGCACCACCGCGTGGGTGTACGACTTCGGCCTCAAGCTGCGCGAGGCCACCGAGCTCACCGACGAGGCCCGCGAGCGCTTCCAGGACACCTTCGCCGCGACCTGGACCGGCAAGGCCGAGAACGACGGCTTCAACGAGCTGGTCCTCACCGCCGGGCTGAACTGGCGCCAGGCGATGGTGCTGCGCGCCTACGCCAAGTACCTGCGCCAGGCGGGCTCCACGTTCTCCCAGGACTACATGGAGGACGCGCTCCGCAACAACACCCACACCACCCGCCTGCTGGTCAACCTCTTCGAGGCCCGGCTCAGCCCCAGCCACCGCTCCGGCGCCCTGGAGCTGACCGAGGGCATCCTGGAGGAGCTGTCCGGCGCGCTCGACGAGGTCGTGTCGCTGGACGAGGACCGCATCCTGCGCTCCTTCCTGCACCTCATCAAGGCCACCCTGCGGACCAACTTCTTCCAGCACGACGGCTCCGGCGCGTGGCACTCCTACGTGTCGATGAAGTTCGACCCGCAGGCCATCCCGGACCTCCCGGCCCCGCGCCCGGCGTTCGAGATCTGGGTGTACTCGCCGCAGGTCGAGGGCGTGCACCTGCGCTTCGGCAAGGTCGCCCGCGGCGGTCTGCGCTGGTCCGACCGGCGCGAGGACTTCCGCACCGAGATCCTCGGCCTGGTCAAGGCCCAGATGGTCAAGAACACCGTCATCGTCCCGGTCGGCGCCAAGGGCGGCTTCGTCGCCAAGCAGCTGCCGGACCCCTCGGTGGACCGCGACGCCTGGCTGGCCGAGGGCGTCTCCTCGTACAAGACCTTCATCTCGGCGCTGCTCGACATCACCGACAACCTGGTGGCCGGCGAGGTCGTCCACCCGGCCGACGTGGTCCGCCACGACGAGGACGACACCTACCTGGTCGTCGCCGCCGACAAGGGCACCGCGACCTTCTCCGACATCGCCAACGGCGTCGCGGAGTCGTACGGCTTCTGGCTGGGCGACGCCTTCGCCTCCGGCGGCTCGGCCGGCTACGACCACAAGGGCATGGGCATCACCGCCCGCGGCGCCTGGGAGTCGGTCAAGCGCAACTTCCGCGAGCTGGGCCACGACACCCAGTCCGAGGACTTCACGGTCGTCGGCATCGGCGACATGTCCGGCGACGTCTTCGGCAACGGCATGCTGCTCAGCGAGCACATCCGGCTGATGGCGGCCTTCGACCACCGCCACATCTTCCTGGACCCGAACCCGGACGCGGCCGTCTCGTACGCCGAGCGCCGCCGCCTGTTCGACCTGCCGCGCAGCTCCTGGGACGACTACGACAAGTCGCTGATCTCGACCGGCGGCGGCGTGTTCCCGCGCAGCGCCAAGTCGATCCAGGTCAGCGCGCAGGTCCGGGCCGCGCTGGGCATCCAGGAGACCCGCCTCACCCCGGCCGAGCTGATGAAGGCCATCCTCCAGGCGCCGGTCGACCTGTTCTGGAACGGCGGCATCGGCACCTACGTCAAGGCCTCCACCGAGACCAACGCCGAGGTCGGGGACAAGGCCAACGACGCCATCCGGGTCAACGGCGAGCAGGTCCGGGCCCGGGTCATCGGCGAGGGCGGCAACCTCGGCTGCACCCAGCTCGGCCGCATCGAGTACGCGGCCACCGGCGGCCCCGAGGCGGCCGGCGGCTGGATCAACACCGACGCCATCGACAACTCGGCCGGTGTGGACACCTCGGACCACGAGGTCAACATCAAGATCCTGCTCAACCAGGTCGTCGCCGAGGGCGACATGACGGTCAAGCAGCGCAACGTCCTGCTCGCCGAGATGACCGACGAGGTCGGCCACCTGGTGCTGCGCAACAACTACGCGCAGAACGTCGTGCTGGCCAACGCCGTCGCCCAGGCGCACAGCATGGTCAACGTCCACGCCCGGATGATCAACCGCTTCGAGGCGGCCGGCCGGCTCGACCGCGGGCTGGAGTTCCTGCCGGTCGAGCGCCAGATCCGCGAGCGCCAGCAGAACGGCCGCGGGCTCTCCCAGCCCGAGATGTCGGTGCTGCTCGCCTACACCAAGATCATCCTGGCCGACGAGCTGCTCGCCACCGACCTGCCGGACGACCCGTACTTCCGCACCGCGCTGCACGAGTACTTCCCGAGCGCGCTGCGCGCGAAGTTCGCCGACGCGATCGACAACCACGCGCTGCGCCGCGAGATCATCACCACGCTGATCGTCAACGACACGATCAACCGCGGTGGCTGCACCTTCGCCTTCCGCCTGAAGGAGGAGACCGGCGCGACCTACGAGGAGATCGCCCGGACGCACACCGCCGCGCGGGCCGTCTTCGGCCTGGAGGAGATCTGGGCCGAGATCGAGGGCCTGGACAACAAGGTCCCGGCCCGGATCCAGACCAAGATGCGGCTGCACTCGCGGCGCCTGGTCGAGCGCGCCACCCGGTGGATGCTCAACAACCGCCGCCAGCCGCTCGACATCGCCGGCACCATCGAGTTCTTCCACGACCGGATCAACCAGGTCTGGGGCTCGCTGCCCAAGCCGCTCCGCGGCGAGGACCTGACCTGGTTCGAGAAGATCCAGGGCGAGCTCGCCGCTGCGGGCGTGCCGGACGCGCTGGCCACCCGGATCGCCGGGCTGTCCTCGGTCTTCCCGACCCTGGACATCACCGAGGTCGCGGACCGCTCCGGCAAGGACGTCGCCGAGGTCGCCGAGCTGTACTACGACCTGGGCGACCGCCTGCAGATCTCGCACCTGCTCGACCGCATCATCGACCTGCCCCGCACCGACCGCTGGTCGTCGATGGCCCGGGCCGCGATCCGCGAGGACCTCTTCGCGGCGCACGCGGCGCTGACCGCCGACATCCTGGCCTGCGGCCCCGAGGGCGCCACCCCCGAGGAGCGCTACACCGCCTGGGCGGACCTCAACTCCACCCTGCTGAACCGCGCCAAGGCCACCCTCGACGACATAAGGGGTTCGGACAACTACGAGCTGTCCAGCCTCTCGGTCGCGATGCGCGTCATCCGCACCCTGCTGCGCACCGGTTCGATGCGCTGACGGACGGCTGCAGGACGGCTGTACGGAAGGGCCCGCGTCCTCTTGGGCGCGGGCCCTTCCGCGTTCCCGCCACCGCCCCGAAAACCGGTTACGGATCGTGGACGCACGTTCGATACGGTGCTCCCGAACGAACTTTGGGGGAATCGACATGGGGAAGAACCGGGGACCGATCCGCGCAGTGGGCGCGGCCGTCTCGGTGGTGCTGCTGGTCGCCGGAGCGGCGGCCTGCGGCAACGACGACAAGAAGGACACGGCGAAGGCCGACTCCACCGCCACGGCCTCGGCGGCGCCGACGTCCAAGGCGCCGGAGGCCTTCTCGGCGGCCGGCTACCGCGGCCTCAAGCCGGGGACGGCGAAGGACGCCGGGCTGGCCACCGGTGTGCTGGAGGCGGCGCCGGTCTCGCTGCTCGACGGCTGCACCGACTTCGTCTACAAGGGCGGCCCGGCACCGGACAAGACCCGGATGGACGCCGAGGCGGCCACCGAGGCCCGCTACAAGGACCTCAATGCCCAGGCGGACGCGGCCCGGGGCAAGGCCCCCGCCCCGGCGGGCACGCTGCCGCCAGGGGCCTCCGCGAAGGATGCCGCCGCGGCCGCCGCCGGTTCGGCCGCCGCGGCCAAGGACTCGGCCGCCACCGCCAAGCTGATGGCCGACGCCACCAAGTCCATCGCGGACATGTGGGTGGCCCGCGAGGCCAAGGACAAGGCCTTCCTGGCCACCGGCCGGGTCTCCTTCGCCGCCACCGGCCTGCGCGAACTGGTCGCCCCGGCCGAGGCCAGGACCGCCGAGGGCATCGGTGCCGGCGCCACCCTGGACGCCCTCCAGCAGGCGTACGGCGCCAAGGGCCTCCAGCTGGCCAAGAGCGGCAAGTACGAGCTGCCGGTCGAGGGACAGCAGGGCTGGAAGTACGAGTTCACCGTGGACGGCGGCAAGGTCGTCGGCATGGCCGTGGCCAACCGCGACATCAAGTGCGTCTGACCGCCTGACCGCCTGACCGCCTGACCGCGACGGTTCCGGTGCTGGGGCCCGCCTTCGAGATCATCTCCAGGGGGGGCTTCGTGTTCTCCGTGCTCGCATTCCCACAGCGGAGCGAAACGCCTCTTGTTCTCTGCACAGGAAGTCGGTCCGGTCGACTTCCTGCGCGGGTGGCGCCGAAGCCCCGCGTGCGGGGCCTAGCGGGAGGCGGCGCGCTGGAGGGCGCTGGCGAGGAGGGCGAGGTCGGTGGGGCCGTTGCCGAGTTCGCGGACCGGGCGGCGGGCGGGCGGGGCGCCCAGCTGGAGGGGGTCTATCGCGACCACGGTGGGGCGCAGGGTGGCGGTGCGCGGGATGCGGCCGCTGATGCGGGCGGTCTGGAAGGCGGTGACGCCGCCGTCCGGGCGGCGCAGGTAGCCGCGGCCGGGGGTGTCCTCGGGGAGGGCGGCCGCGTCGCCGAGGTGGATCAGCAGGTCGGAGTCGGCCGGGTCCTCGGTGCGCAGGGCGATCCGCAGCAGGGCGGCCTCGTCGACCTCGGTGCCGGCGCTCTCCTCGGGGCGGCCGGTGGCGACGGCGAGGTGGATGCCGAGCGGGCCGCCGCGCCGGGCGACGGCGGCGAGCGCGCGGGCCAGCGGGCGGCCGACCGGGGAGGTGGGGGAGAGCAGGGCGTCATAGTCGTCGACGACGACGACCAGCCGGGCCGGGACGGGGCCCGTGGGGGCGGCGGACGGCCGGGAGTCCTCGGCGCTGCGCGGCTGGATGATCCGCGCCGCGGTGGAGGTGGTGCCGGCGCCGACGGTGGCGGGGACCGGTACGGAGGTCGCGCCGTGGTCGTCCAGCCGCTGTCCGTCCAGGCCGTGTCCGTCCAGGATGTGCCCGTCCAAGATCCGTGCGGCGTGCCAGGAGGCGAAGTCCAGCCCGTCGAACAGCCGCTCCCGCAGGGCGAGTTCGTCCTCCAGCGCCTCGGCGGCGAGGAGTGCGGCGCGCGGGTCGGCGACGGCGTTCACCCGGCCGGTGACGTGCGGCAGCTCGGTGCAGCCGTCCAGTCCGTCCTGGCCGTCGCCGGTGGCCCGGCCCTCGATGAGGGTGACGGCGAGGCGCTCGGGCCGCTCGGAGACGGCGAGCGAGGCGACCAGGGTGCGCAGCAGCTCCGTCTTGCCGGAGCCGCGGGCGCCGCCGATCAGCAGGTGGGGGCCGCCCGGGTCGGGGGAGGGCAGGGTGAGTTCGGGGTCGGCCAGGTCGAGGGTGCACAGCTCGTCCCGGGTGGTGCCGAGCAGGGCGGTGGCGGCGCCGATGCCGCCGGCGTGGGCGGCCCAGCGGGCGGAGAGCTTGGCCGGGGTGACGGTGTCGAGCTGGAGCAGGTCGAGCAGCCGCAGCGCGTCCGGCAGCGGGCCGCGGGAGACCGGGGCGGCTTCGCGCAGCGGGGCGAGGAGGCGGGCCAGCCGTTCGGCCCAGGCGTCGGAGACGGCGTCCAGCGAGACCTCGTGCAGGGTTTCCCGGCCGCGGGCGACCGGGCGGTCCAGGGAGAGCTGGGTGCCGACCTCGCCGGTGATCAGGGCGGTGGCGCCGAGGCCGCGGGGGAGCAGTTCGGGCTGTTCGGCGAGGCAGACCGGGAAGATGCCGACCGCCGGGCCCTGGCGCAGCAGCAGGTCGAGCGCGTGCCGGGCGGCCTCGGTGGCCGGGCGGCCGTCCACCACGACCACGGTGGCGGGGTGGCCGCCGGGGCCGGTCGGGCCGCTGAGCCGGGCGGTGAGCTCGGTGAGCCGGGCGGTGGCCTGGTCGTCGTCGAAGCCGGTCAGCAGGCGGCAGTCCTGGCCGTCGACGGGGCGCAGGTGGGGCAGCCACAGCGCCCAGGCCCAGGTGTCGACGCGGTCCTCGGGGCTGCGGGCCGGGTCGGCGTCGACCACGACGAGGCTCAGTCCGGTCGGCGGGTGCAGTGCGGCGAGCTGGGCGACGACGGCGCGGGTGAGCGCGTCCAGACGTTCGCGCGGGCCGCTGAGGCCGAGGCTGCCGGCGGTCTGGAGGTCGAGGGTGACGGGGACGGCGGGCAGCATGGTGCCGGGGGTGGTGCCGGCGCCGCCGGGGCGGTCGGCGGTGCCCAGCCGCAGGGTGAGCGCGTCGGGGTGGCCGGGGCCGCGCTCCCACAGTCGGGGGCCGGGGCCGACGGCGTTGAGCAGCACGGTGGCGAGGTCGGGCCAGCGCTCCCGCTGGGCGGCGGCCTGGCGCAGCCGTACGGCGGTGTGGTGGCGTTCGGCGCTCTCCTGGCCGGGCGGCTCGGCGGCGCGGCCGGGCAGCAGGGCGAAGAGGCCGCGGCCGCGGCCCGGGGCGGGCTCGGGGGCGGTGGGCGGTTCGAGGACGGGCGGCGCGGGCCGGACGGGGCCGGGGGCGGCGAGCTGGAGGTGGCCGTTGCCGTCGGGCAGGGCGGCGCGGGCCGGCTCGCCGAGCGGTTCGAGGACCTGGAGGGTGGACTCGCCGATCCGCAGCAGCGCGCCGTGTTCCAGGGGGACGGCGGCCTCGGGCGGCAGGGGCGGGACGATCCGGCCGTCCAGGGTGGTGCCGTTGGTGGAGCCGAGGTCGCGGACGGTGGCCCGGCCGTCCTCGCCGAGGTGCAGGGCGAGGTGCAGCCGGGAGACGTCCGGGTCGTCGAGCGGGACGTCGGCCTCGCCGGAGCGGCCGATCCGGATCTCCCGGCCGTGCAGCCGGTGCACGCCGCCGGCGTCCGGGCCGCCGACCACGCGAAGTTCGGCCGCGGCGCGGGTGTCGTCGGGGTCGTCGGCGGTGGGGTCGGGCTCGTTGAGGCTGAGCACGGCGCCGTCGAGCAGCGGGGGGTGGCCGAGGAGGGTGTGCTCGTCCACCCGGTGCGCCCCGGCGTACAGGTGCACATGGGTGGCGGCCCGTGGCCCGCGCACGCCGACGGCGCCCGCGAGTGCGCCCGCGATGGCGCCGAGCGCGGTGCCGACGGGTGCGGTGACCAGCACGTCCACGTAGGGGATGGCGGAGCCGGCGGCGGTCGGGCCGCTGCGCGGTCGGAGGACGGTCAGCCGGATCTGCATCTCGCCCGCGGGTCCCTTCTGCTGGTGTGATGCCTGGTACCGCTGCCCGGTGTCGTCGCGCACGCGCGGGGCGATCGCGGCGACCCTTGGGCCACACGAGTGGCGAGTGTCCATCCTGCCATCCGGCGCGGACGGTCCGCGCACCGTACCGGATTTGACGATCTTGCGATCATCGCCATGGTGGAGGCGACGGAGGGTCAGGTCAACCGTCGCTCCGCCCGCCCGGCCGAGGGGCCCGGCGGCCGCCTCCGGGTGGTTCCCTAGGGGATGTCCCCCAACCCTGCTCCGACCGCCAGCCGGTCACCTCAAAAACCCGTACGGACACCGTTAGAGTGGCCGCAAACACGGGCCCGGCAGGCTCACCGCACACCGGCGGGGGAGCGCCCCGCGGGCGGCACGGCGAGGAGTGCGACAGGTGCGGCCAGTCGGCAGCAAGTATCTGCTTGAGGAGACCCTGGGGCGGGGTGCCACCGGGACGGTCTGGCGCGGTCTGGTGCGCCAGGACGTCCAGGTGCCGGGCAGCGAGCCCGGGCAGCAGGTGGCCATCAAGGTGCTGCGCGAGGAACTGGCGGCCGACCCGGACGTGGTGATGCGCTTCCTGCGCGAGCGTTCGCTGCTGCTGCGGCTGAGCCACCCGAACATCGTCCGGGTCCGCGACCTGGTCGTCGAGGGCGAGCTGCTGGCGCTGGTGATGGACCTGGTGGAGGGCCCCGACCTGGCCCGCTACCTGCGCGCCAACGGCCCGTTCAGCCCGATCGCCGGCTCCCTGCTGATGGCCCAGGTCGCGGACGCGCTGGCGGCCAGCCACGCGGACGGCATCGTCCACCGCGACCTCAAGCCGGCCAACGTGCTGCTCGCCTCCACCGGGGTGCAGGGCACCGAGCAGATGCACCCGCTGCTCACCGACTTCGGCATCGCCCGGCTGGCCGACTCCCCGGGCGTCACCCGCACCCACGAGTTCGTCGGCACCCCCGCGTACGTCGCGCCGGAGTCCGCCGAGGGCCGCCCGCAGACCTCCGCGGTGGACGTCTACGGCGCCGGGATCATGCTGTACGAGCTGGTCACCGGCCGCCAGCCGTTCCAGGGCGACAGCGCCCTGGCGGTGCTCCAGGCCCACCTGGCGCAGGAGCCGCAGCGGCCCAGCACCATGCCCGAGCCGCTCTGGACGGTGATCGAGCGCTGCCTGCGCAAGGACCCGGCGCAGCGGCCGAGCGCCACCGTGCTGGCCCGCGCCCTGCGGGTGGTCGCGGCCGGGGTCGGCGTGCACGCTTCGCCGGCGGCGGTGGACGAGGCCCTGGCGGTCGGCGCCCTGCTGCTGCCGGACCCGCGGCCGACCGCCGTGCCCGGCACCGTGCCGGTGGCCCCCGGCGGGCCCGGACCGTTCGGGGCCGACGACCGCACCCAGGTGCTGCCCCCGCCCCCGGGCGTCCCGCCGTACGACCCGGCCGGGCAGTACGACCCGGCCGCGGCGACCCGGGTGATGGGCACCCAGCCGCCGCCCGCGCCCCCGTACGGCACCCAGGACCGCACCCAGGTGATGCCGCCCACGGCCGTGCCGCCGCCCCCGCCGGTCGCCCCGGCCGGGCCGCCGCCGGAGGAGGCACCGCACCCCTGGCAGACCCAGCTGCGGGCGGCGCGCGACCGCAACCAGCAGACCCAGGTCGGCTACTTCGGGCCGGAGGACTTCGAGGATCCGCAGGTCGCCCCGCCGCCCTACCAGGCGCACCAGGGGGGCCAGGCCCGGCAGGGCGGCCAGGGCGGTCACGCCGGCCAGGGCGCCCCCGGCTACCAGCCGCAGCCCCCGGCCGGCTACCGCCCGGACCAGCGCCGCCAGGCGCCGCCGCCCGGCTACGCCCAGCGTCCGCCGGTCGCCCCGCCGCCCTACCAGGTCAACCAGGGCCCCCAGGGGCCCCAGGGCGGGCAGGGCGGCGGCCGTCCGCAGCCGCCCGGCGGCTACCGGCAGGCCCCGTCCGGCCAGGGCGGGCCGCAGGGCGGCTACCCGCCGCCGCCCGCGCCCACCCCGGTGCCGCGTCGGGCCGAGCCGCCCGCGCCGCAGCACCGGGAGCCCCGGCCGCCGCGGGAGGAGCCGCGGGAGCCGTCCCGCCGGGAGAGCGCCCCGCCGCGCGAGCGGCGTCCGCGCAGCCGCAACCGGATGTACATCCCGGGGCTGGGCTGTCTCAAGGGCTGCCTGATGGTGCTGCTGGTGCTGGCGGTGGCCGCGCTGGCGCTGTGGAACTTCACGCCGCTGCCGCACTACTGGGACAACGTCGTGGGCTGGTTCGACTCCGCCCGGGACTGGGTGAACAGCGTCATCGGCAGTTCCAACGGCTGACGCGGGCCCGGACGGCCGGCGGGGTGCGGGCCGGGGCGACCGGCCGCCCCGGCGGCTGACCGGGCGTCCGGTCCCGCCCCGGAAGCCATGATTGACGCTTTGTCGACAATTCCCGAGATTTCTCGCCCCCGAGTGCCGCTCCACGGCCCCCAGGCGGCCCGCACGGGGGGTCCGGGCGCGTAGGTTGGTCGCTGTTGTCCCGCCCCACCGAGCGCGCCCGGACCCCCGGAGCGCTCCCGCGCCGCCCACGGAGCAGCATTGGCACGCAAGATCGGCAGCCGGTACACCGTCCACCAGGTGATCGGCCGGGGTTCGGCCGGGACGGTCTGGCTCGGTGAGGGGCCCGACGGTCCGGTGGCGGTCAAGCTGCTGCGCGAGGACCTCGCCGCCGACCAGGTGCTGGTCGGCCGCTTCGTCCAGGAGCGCACCGCGCTGACCAGCCTCGACCACCCCCGGGTGGTCGGCGTGCGCGACATGGTCGTGGACGGCAGCGACCTCGCCCTGGTGATGGAGCTCGTCCAGGGCACCGACCTGCGCTCCCGGCTGGAGCGGGACGGCGCCCTCCCGCCGCAAGCCGCCGCCTCGATCATCGCCGACGTCGCCGACGGCCTGGCGGCCGCGCACGCGGCCGGGATCGTCCACCGCGACGTCAAGCCGGAGAACGTCCTGCTCGACCTCGCCGCCGCGCCCGGCCCGGGCGGCGCCCCGCGCGCCAAGCTCACCGACTTCGGGGTGGCCCGCCTGGTCGACGCCCCGCGCCGCACCCGGGCCACCCGGATCATCGGCACCCCCGACTACCTCGCCCCCGAGATCATCGAGGGCCTGGAGCCGCGCGCCGCCGTCGACATCTACGCCCTCGCCACCGTGCTGTACGAGCTGCTGGCCGGCTCCACCCCGTTCGGCGGCGGCCACACCGGCGCGGTGCTGCGCCGGCACGTCACCGAGCAGGTGCCGCCGATCCCCGGCCTGCCGGACGGGCTGTGGCGGGTCATCTCCGAGTGCCTGGCCAAGGCCCCCGCCTCCCGGCTGCGCGCCGCCGAGCTGGCCGCCCGGCTGCGTGAGCAGCTGCCCTCGCTGGCCGGTCTGCCGGTGCTGGCGGTGCCCTCCCAGGGCCGCGCCCCGGCCGAGGAGCAGCTGACCCCGGGCGAGGCGGTCTACGCCGAGGTGGACGCCGGCCCGGGCACCCACAAGCGCCGCCGCGGCCCGGCCGTCCCGCTGGTGCCGGGCGTCGCCCCGGACTCCACCCGGGACACCCACACCAGCCTTCGCCGCCCCTCGGCCGACGAGCTGGCCGCGTACGCCGCCGAGTCCCGCGCCCAGCGCACCGCGCCGGGCCACCGCCGGGACCGCGCGGCGCTGCTGCGCCGACGCCGGCTGCTGGCCGTCCTGCTGGCCACCGTGCTGCTGCTGGCGGGCGCCGCCGCGGCCTGGACGGCCTTCGCGGCCACCGAACCGGGCGGCGGCCACCCGGCCCGCCCGGCCGTGCACGGCACCGCTCCGCGGGCTCCGTAGCCCGCGGGGAACGGCGCTGGAACCGGGGGTGTCGTCATGAGCACCCCCGGAACCATTACGCTGGGGGCGTGGCAGCCGTCGATCCTTCCGAAGAGCTCAAGAACCTCGATACGACCATGGGGTCGATCGAGGCCGTCCTCGACCTGGACAAGATCCGGGCCGACATCGCGGTCCTGGAGGAGGAGGCAGCCGCCCCCACCCTGTGGGACGACGTCGCGAACGCACAGAAGGTGACCAGTCGGCTCTCCTTCCTCCAGGGCGAACTGCGCCGCGTCGAGGGCCTCCGCAGCCGCATCGACGACCTGGGCGTGCTGTTCGAACTCGCCGAGGCCGAGGACGACGCGGACACCCGCACCGAGGCCGAGGCCGAGCTGGTCTCGCTCCAGAAGGCCGTCGAGGAGCTGGAGGTCCGCACCCTCCTCTCCGGTGAGTACGACGCCCGCGAGGCGCTGATCAACATCCGTGCCGAGGCCGGTGGCGTGGACGCCGCCGACTTCGCCGAGCAGCTGATGCGCATGTACCTGCGCTGGGCCGAGCGGCACGGCTACCCGACCGAGGTGTACGACACCTCGTACGCCGAAGAGGCCGGCATCAAGTCCGCGACCTTCACCGTGAAGGCGCCCTACGCGTACGGCACCCTCTCGGTCGAGCAGGGCACCCACCGCCTGGTCCGCATCTCGCCCTTCGACAACCAGGGCCGCCGGCAGACCTCCTTCGCCGGCGTCGAGGTGCTCCCGGTCGTCGAGCAGTCCGACCACGTCGACATCGACGAGGGCGAGCTGCGCATCGACGTCTACCGCGCCTCCGGCCCCGGCGGCCAGGGCGTCAACACCACCGACTCGGCGGTGCGCATCACGCACATCCCGACCGGCGTGGTGGTCTCCTGCCAGAACGAGCGCTCGCAGATCCAGAACAAGGCCTCGGCGATGAACGTCCTCCAGGCCAAGCTGCTGGAGCGGCGCCGCCAGGAGGAGCGCGCGGCGATGGACGCGCTCAAGGACAGCGGCAGCTCCTGGGGCAACCAGATGCGCTCCTACGTGCTGCACCCGTACCAGATGGTCAAGGACGTCCGCACCGCGTACGAGGCGGGCAACCCGCAGGCGGTCCTGGACGGCGACATCGACGGCTTCATTGAGGCCGGGATCCGCTGGCGCAAGCAGCGCGAGACCAGCGCCGAGTAACAGCAGGCACACGCGAAGGGCCCCGACCGCAGCGGTCGGGGCCCTTCGTCGTACCGCAGGTTCGTCAGGCCAGCGCCTGCCGCGCGATCAGCGCCACCGCGAGCAGTCCGGCCAGCAGGGCCAGCAGCATCGCGGGGGAGAGTGCGGCGAACGGCCCCTGCTGCTCCTGCAGCCGGGCCCGGTTGGCGCGGCACACCGGGCAACGCCCGTCGCTGACGCGGCCGTTGCAGTTGGCGCACACCAGATGGTCGCAGGTCATGCGATCTCCTCCTCGCTGCTACAGCAACGCACCGGACGGGGCTTTGGTTCCCTCTTCCTACCTGTACGGGGGAGTCTGCCCTGTACGGGGGAGCGGCCGGACACGGTCGCCACCTCCACTCTGCCAGGTTCTGGCCGTTCCGGCTCCCGGGCTGTGAGATGGCTCGCAATTATCGGGGCACAACCGGACATTCTCCCCCAGATTCCGGAATCCGTCCTGGGCTGTCCCTGCGGGCCCACCGCAGGTTCGCGTATGGTCCCAGACCGGGAGCGGCCCTCCGCGCTCCCATCGCCCGCCCCCGGGCCGGGCCTCCGGGGCGGATCGACCGAGGACTGGCGCCGCCTAGGATGGCCTCCGTGATGCAGCCGTGATCAGATTCGACAACGTCTCCAAGACCTATCCCAAGCAGAACCGTCCCGCCCTGGACAACGTCTCGCTGGAGATCGAGAAGGGCGAGTTCGTCTTCCTGGTCGGCTCGTCCGGCTCGGGAAAGTCCACCTTCCTGCGACTGTGCCTGCGGGAGGAACGTCCCTCCACGGGCGCGGTGCACGTGCTGGGCAAGGACCTCGGCAAGCTGTCCAACTGGAAGGTGCCGCACATGCGCCGCCAGCTGGGCACCGTCTTCCAGGACTTCCGCCTGCTGCCGAACAAGACCGTCGCGCAGAACGTCGCCTTCGCGCTGGAGGTGATCGGCAAGCCCAAGAGCGCCATCAACAAGGTGGTGCCCGAGGTGCTGGAGCTGGTCGGCCTCGGCGGCAAGGAGGACCGGATGCCCGGCGAGCTGTCCGGTGGTGAGCAGCAGCGCGTCGCGATCGCCCGTGCCTTCGTGAACCGCCCGATGCTGCTCATCGCGGACGAGCCCACCGGAAACCTGGACCCGCAGAACTCGGTCGGCATCATGAAGCTGCTCGACCGGATCAACCGCACCGGCACCACGGTGCTGATGGCCACCCACGACCAGGCCATCGTCGACCAGATGCGCAAGCGCGTCATCGAGCTCGACAAGGGGCTGCTCGTCCGCGACCAGGCCCGCGGCGTCTACGGATACCAGCACTGACCGACCAGCGCTGACCCGTAGGGCCCGCCGGCCCGGACCGCCAGACCGCGCAGTACCGACCCTGGAGTTGTTTCCCGCATGCGTGCCCAGTTCGTCCTGTCGGAGATCGGTGTGGGTCTCCGACGCAATCTGACCATGACCATCGCGGTCGTGGTCAGCGTCGCGCTCTCCCTCGCCCTCGCCGGTTCCTCGCTCCTGGTCCGCGACCAGGTGAACTCCATGAAGGGGTACTGGTACGACAAGGTCGAGGTGAGCATCTACTTCTGTACCAAGGCGGATGCCCGCAACTCGCCCCAGTGCGACAAGGGTGCGGCCACCGACCAGCAGGTCCAGGACATCAAGGACCAGTTGGACAAGATGAGTTCGGTGGTCCAGTCGTCCACGTACGAGAGCTCCGCGGAGGCGTACAAGCACTGGAAGGACATGAACCCGGACAATCCGCTCATCTCCGTCCTGGGCCCGGACGCCATGCCGCAGTCCTGGCGGGTCAAGCTCAACGACCCGACCAAGTACGACGTC
This sequence comes from Kitasatospora sp. NPDC059088, assembly GCF_042738155.1. Classification (NCBI taxonomy): domain Bacteria; kingdom Bacillati; phylum Actinomycetota; class Actinomycetes; order Kitasatosporales; family Streptomycetaceae; genus Kitasatospora; species Kitasatospora sp. NPDC059088. Next base: position 25,733 of record NZ_JBHYGR010000008.1, read on the forward strand.
ATCCAGAGCGCCTTCGCGGGCAAGCCCGGCGTCAAGTCGGTCGAGGACCAGCGGAAGATCCTGGAGAACCTGTTCGGCCTGCTCAACGGCCTGCAGACGGCGGCGTTCGTGATCATGGTGCTGATGCTGTTCGTCGCGTTGCTGCTGATCGTCAACACCGTCCGGGTGTCGGCGTACAGCAGGCGGCGCGAGACCGGCATCATGCGCCTGGTCGGTGCCTCGAACTTCTACGTCCAGATGCCGTTCATCGCCGAGGCCGCGTTCTCCGCGCTGCTCGGCGCGGCGCTGGCCTCCGGCCTGCTGGTCGGCGGGCACTTCTTCGTCCAGGGCTGGCTGGCCGACCGGGTGCAGTTCATCCACTTCATCGGCCTCGGCTCGGTGCTGGCGGTGATCCCGCTGCTGGTCGTGGTCGGTATGGGCATGGCCGGCATCGCGGCGTTCTTCACGCTGCGCAAGTACCTCAAGGTCTGACCCCCGGAAGTCGCTTCGGCCCCGTACGGCACTGCGCCGTACGGGGCCGTCGCCGTTCCGCGCTCCGCCGTTCCGGCCCGTCGCGCGCGGAGCGGTGTCTACACTCCGTTGCCATGCTGCAAACTCCGCGCAGGGCACGTCAGGTGGCCGCGCTCAGCCTGGTGTTCGGTGCCGTGCTGCTGGGCGGCGCCGCGACCGGCGCCTGGGACGGCCCGGGCGACCCGCCGCGCCGGGCCTCCGCCGACCTCGCCCCGGCTGCCGCCGGGCTCCCGGCGGACCCGGCGGGCGCCGCGCTGTCCGAGCAGCAGGCCGAGCACCTGCTGGCGGCCGGCGGCGACCGCTGGGGCGCGTACTACAGCGCCCAGGAGTACGCCGAGTTCAGCCAGGGCCTGGACGGCCGCTACCCCGGGGTCGGGCTGTCGGTCGGCCGCGGCGAGGACGGCGTCACCTCGGTCTCCCAGGTCACCCCGGCCGGACCGGCCGCCGAGGCCGGGATCGCCCCCGGCGACCGGCTGCTGCGGATCGACCGGGACCAGGCCGACCGGCTGCCGGTCACCGAGGTGGTCGCCCGGCTGCGCGGGCAGGGCGACGAGCGCCGGGCCGGCTCCGAGGTCACCCTGGCCGTCCAGCGCGACGGCGGCGAGGTGCGCGAACTGCGGCTGCGGCGGGTGCTGCTGGACAGCCGGCAGGTCACCGCGGAGCACCTGGACAAGGGCGTGCTGCGGATCACCGTCCGGGGCTTCACCAGCGGCGTGGCCGACCAGGTGCGCGCCGCGCTGCGCGCCCCGCACGCCGGGGTGGTGCTCGACCTGCGCGGCAACTCCGGCGGGCTGCTGGACGAGGCCGTCGGCACCGCCGGGAGCTTCCTGGACGGCGGCGCCGTCGGCTCCTACCAGGAGCGCGGCGAGAAGCGGGAGTTGACCGCCCCACCCGGCGGCGACCGGCGCAGCCCGCTGGTGGTGCTGGTGGACGGCGGCACGATGAGCGCCGCCGAACTGCTCGCCGGGGCCCTCCAGGACCGCAGCCGCGCCGTGGTGGTGGGCTCCCGGACCTTCGGCAAGGGCACCGTCCAGCAGCCCAGCCGGCTCGCCGACGGCGCGGTGCTGGAGCTGACCGTCGGCCGCTACTACACCCCGGCCGGACGCTCCCTGGACGGCACCGGCCTGACCCCGGACGTCCCGGCCGCCGCGGGCGAGGACGCCGACGCGCTCGCCCTGCGCGTCCTGGCCGGGCTCGGCACCCGGTCCTGACCCGGCCGCCCGGCGGTAAAGCGGCTGCCCGATCCGGCGTCGAAGTGCGAGAATGGCCGCGCTATGGCAAAGGAAACCGGACACAAGCTGATCGCGCAGAACAAGAAGGCGCGACACGAGTACACGATCCTCGACACCTACGAGTGCGGCCTCGTGCTCACCGGCACCGAGGTCAAGTCGCTGCGCGAGGGGCGGGCCAACCTGGTCGACGGCTACGCCTACATCCAGAACCGCGAGGCCTGGATCGACAACGTCTTCATCCCCGAGTACACCCAGGGGACGTGGACCAACCACGCGGCCCGGCGCAAGCGCAAGCTGCTGCTGCACAGGATGGAGATCCAGAAGATCGAGACCAAGGTCCGCGACGCGGGCCACACCCTGGTCCCGCTGTCCCTGTACTTCAAGGACGGCCGGGTCAAGCTCGAACTCGCGCTGGCGGTCGGCAAGAAGCTGTACGACAAGCGCCAGACGCTGCGGGAGAAGCAGGACACCCGCGAGACGGCCCGCGCGGTGGCGGCGGCCCGGCGGCGCCAGGGTTAATCCGCTGGACCCTCGCCCGTCGCCTCGCGTACTATGGCGTCAGCAACACGGACGGTCACCGTCCGAGCTGTTTCTCAACAAAACATGGGGATGATCGGTTTCGACAGGGGATGTTGAAACAGGGGAAGCGAGCCGAGGAACGCGGCAATGATCTCGTTAACCACGTGTCGCAAAAAATAATCGCCAACTCTAAGCGCGATTCCCAGCAGTTCGCTCTCGCTGCCTAATAAGCACCGATAGCGCTTGGGTGTCAGACCGGGGAGTTCCCGACCCGGACCCTGGCATAATCTAGGGAACTCAACCGTCCGCCCGGGCTGCGAGGGTGGACGGGAAATCAAACAGCAGCTGGGCCTGTTGGCGGCTTGTCCGTGTGACCGCCAGGGCCGAGAAAATCACAGCGGACTGCGCTCGGAGAAGCCCTGAATTAACTCCACTGGACCCGGGTTCGATTCCCGGCATCTCCACCACCCCATGTTCACACCGAAGGCCGTCCACCGCTGATGCGGAGGGCGGCCTTCGATTTTTGTACGTTCCGGAGCAGCGCGTGCGGGGGGTCGCGGCGTAGGATCATCCGTCCGCTCGTTTTCCGGAGCCGGATTCCGTCGCAACCCCCGAGGCCATGCAGAGCAACACGGACACCACCCCCACCACCGATCACGAGACCGTCCGCGAGCGTGAGATCGCCGGTGAACAGCAGCACCTCGACACCGTCTACCACCGGCTGGAGGAGAAGCTCGCCGAGGCGGAGTACATCCTGGAGGACGCCGCCAAGCGGGTCCAGGTCGGTACTCCCGGCGCCCTCGCCGAGCGCGACGCCCAGGTCTACCGGGCCGGCGCGCACCTCCAACGGCTCAACAACGAGTTCGAGGACTTCCTCTTCGGCCGGATCGACCTCCAGCAGGCCGACGCGCCGGAGGAACACGGCATCCCCTCGAACACCCCGCTCGACCCGGCCGACCCGGCCGTCGCCGAGACCCTGCACATCGGCCGCCTGGGCGTGCTGGACGCCGAGTTCGGCCCGCTGGTGATCGACTGGCGGGCCCCGGCCGCCGCGCCGTTCTACCGCGCCACCCCGGTGGAGCCCGGCCGGGTGATCCGCCGCCGGGTGATCCGCTCCAAGGGCCGCAAGGTGATCGGCGTCGAGGACGACCTGCTGCGCCCCGACCTCACCCCGACCCTGGGCGGCCGGGAGCTGGCCGTGGTCGGCGACGGCGCGCTGATGGCCTCGCTGGGCCGCGCCCGCAGCCACTCGATGCGCGACATCGTCTCCTCGATCCAGAAGGAGCAGGACGAGGTGATCCGGGCCGCCGCAGCCGGGGCCACCCTCGTCACCGGCGGCCCCGGCACCGGCAAGACCGCCGTCGCCCTGCACCGCGCCGCGTACCTGCTCTACCAGGACCGCCGCCGCTACGCCGGGGGCATCCTGGTGGTCTCGCCCACCGCGCTGCTGGTCTCCTACACCGAGGGCGTGCTGCCCTCGCTCGGCGAGGAGGGCCAGGTCGCGATCCGCGCGGTCGGCTCGCTGGTGGACGGCATCGAGGCCGACACCTACGACGCCCCGGAGGCGGCCCGGGTCAAGGGCTCGGCCCGGATGGTGCACCTGCTGCGGCGGGCGGCCCGGGCGGCGCTGGAGCTGGGCGCCCCGCAGGAGCTCAAGGTGGTCGCCCGCGGCGAGGTGCTGAAGCTGGACGCGGGCCGGCTGAGGTCCGTCCGCGGCAATGTGGTGGGCTCCGGCGGCACCCCGCTGAACCTGCTGCGCCCGCGCGCCCGCCGGCTGCTGCTGGACGCCCTGTGGCAGGAGGCGATCCGGCACCTGCCCAAGCCCACCGACCACTACGCCCGGGAGCAGCGCCAGGAGGAGAAGGAGTCCTTCGACGACTACGTCTCCGACGAGTCGTCGTTCCTGGACTTCCTGGACGCCTGGTGGCCCGCGCTGACCCCGCGCCGGGTGCTCGGCACGCTCAAGCAGACCCGGCACACCAACCGGATCGCCCGCCGTGCCGTGACCCCGGACGAGGCCAGGCTGCTGGCCGCCTCCTGGCGCCACCTGTCGCCGCAGGGCGAGGGCGGGCTGTCCGCGCACGACGTGGCACTGGTGGACGAGCTGCAGGTGCTGCTCGGCGAGCCGGCCCGTCCGAAGGTCCGCGAGGTGGACGCGGTGGACCTGCTGAGCGGCCTGGAGGAGGTCACCACCTTCGCCGACCGCAACTCCCGCCAGCGCGAGCGCCAGCCGGTGGAGCGCAAGGAGTACGCCCACGTGATCGTGGACGAGGCCCAGGACCTCACCCCGATGCAGTGGCGGATGATCGGCCGGCGCTCCCGGATGGCCACCTGGACCATCGTCGGCGACCCGGCGCAGTCCTCCTGGCCGTTCCCCCAGGAGGCCCAGGCCGCGCTGGACGAGGTGCTGGCGGGCAAGCCGCGCCGCCGCTTCACGCTGACCGTCAACTACCGCAACCCGGCCGAGATCGCCGAGGTCGCGGCGAAGGTGCTGGCGCTGGCCGCGCCGGGCACGCCCTCGCCGAGCGCGGTGCGCCACGTCGGCGTGGAGCCGCGCTTCGCGGCCGTCACCGACCCCGCGCCGGAGGCCTTCGGCCGGGCCGCCCGGAGCGAGCTGGAGCGGCTGCTGGGCGAGGTGGACGGCACCGTGGCGATCGTGGTGCCGATGGACCGCCGGGCCGAGGCGGCCGGCTGGGCCGAGGGCCTGGGCGGGCGCGCGGTGGTGCTGGGCAGCCTGGAGGCCAAGGGCCTGGAGTACGACGCGACGGTGGTCGCCGACCCGACCGGCATCGCCGGCGAGTCGGAGGCGGGCCTGCGGGTGCTCTACGTGGCGCTCACCCGGGCGACCCAGCGGCTGACGGTGCTGTCCGGCCCTGACGACCTGCCGGACGCGGCCGGCGTGCCCGCGCTGCTGCACGGCTGACGCACCCACGACGAAGGCCCCTCACCGCTGGTGAGGGGCCTTCGGACGTTGACGACACCGACCCGCCATGCTCGCCTCGCGGCAAGTGGTCCCTCTGAGGGACGAAGGTTGGGCCCGGGGGCTTGGATCGAGCCGGTGTCCCGTCCAATGTAACGCATCGGCCGGGAGAGGCAAGGAGTGTGCGCCCGGAGACTGTGGGCGACGCGGCCCGCTTGTCGGATCCGCACACTCAATGAACGTTATTTCTGGCAACCCCTTGGAAGGTGCGACGATCGAGGTCTAGCATGCGCAGGCGATGCCTTCAACAAAATGTTGAGCCTGCGGGACAGACGGAAGAAGGAAGCGTCGATGGCGACGGTGCCCAGTGTCTCCAACTCGATCACGGTGCGACTGGAGGTCCCGGCCCGCGGCAACGCGGTCAGCGCGATCACCACGGCAGTGGAGTCCTCCGGCGGATCGGTGACCGGTCTCGACGTCACCGCCTCCGGCCTGGAGGCGCTGCGGATCGACGTGACGGTCGCGGCCTCCTCGGTGGCGCACGGCGAGGAGATCGTCGAGAAGCTCCGGGCGATCGACGGCGTGTCGATCGGCAAGGTCTCGGACCGCACCTTCCTGATGCACCTCGGCGGCAAGATCGAGATGTCCTCGAAGCTGCCGATCCGCAACCGTGACGACCTCAGCATGATCTACACCCCGGGCGTGGCCCGGGTCTGCATGGCGATCGCCGAGAACCCCGAGGACGCCCGCCGCCTGACCATCAAGCGCAACAGCGTCGCCGTGGTCACCGACGGCTCGGCGGTGCTGGGCCTGGGCAACATCGGCCCGGCGGCCGCGCTGCCCGTCATGGAGGGCAAGGCGGCCCTGTTCAAGCGCTTCGCCGGGATCGACGCCTGGCCGATCTGCCTGGACACCCAGGACAGCGACGAGATCGTCGCCATCGTCAAGGCGATCGCCCCGGGCTTCGCCGGGATCAACCTGGAGGACATCTCCGCGCCGCGCTGCTTCGAGATCGAGGCCCGGCTGCGCGAGGCCCTGGACATCCCGGTCTTCCACGACGACCAGCACGGCACCGCGATCGTGGTGCTGGCCGCCCTCACCAACGCGCTGAAGGTGGTCGGCAAGGAGATCGGCGACATCCGCGTGGTGATGTCGGGCGCCGGCGCGGCCGGCACCGCCATCCTCAAGCTGCTGCTGGCCGCCGGTGTCGAGCACGCCACCGTCGCCGACGTGCACGGCGTGGTCCACCAGGGCCGTGAGGACCTCAACGACAGCCTGCGCTGGATCGCCGAGCACACCAACCGCTCGGGCCGCACCGGCAGCCTCAAGGAGGCCGTGGCGGGCGCGGACGTGTTCATCGGCGTCTCGGCCCCGAACGTCCTGGACGGCGACGACCTGGCCACCATGGCGGAGCGGTCGATCGTCTTCGCGCTGGCCAACCCGGACCCGGAGGTCGACCCCGGGGTGGCCCGGCAGACCGCCGCCGTGGTCGCCACCGGCCGCAGCGACTTCCCGAACCAGATCAACAACGTGCTGGTCTTCCCGGGTGTCTTCCGCGGCCTGCTGGACGCCCAGAGCCGCACGGTCAACACCGAGATGATGATCGCCGCGGCCCGCGCGCTGGCCACCACCGTCGCCGACGACGAGCTGAACGCGAACTACATCATCCCCAGCGTCTTCCACAAGGACGTCGCCAAGACCGTCGCCGCGGCGGTGCGCGAGGCGGCCCTGGCGGACGCCCAGGAGCCCGCCGTACCGGCCCGTCCGACCCCCGGCATCGTCGGCACGCTGGACACCTCGGCCTTCCCCACCGTCAAGCTCTGACGGCCCCGGCCGGGCGCCGGACGGCCCGGCTCGCGGGCCGGTCGCCGATCGGTCAAATGTCCGATTAGCGGCCATACCCGCCCAAGCGCGCCCCGAACCCTTGCGACACAAGGGCGAGGGGCGTGTTTGGGCTTGTCGTGCCTAGGGCGTACGGTAGCCCTGGCCGGGGCAGGCGTGTCCGACAAGTACGGAACGTCCCCCTGGTCTTCCGGCGTGTCATCCTGACCGCCGTCCGCGCCCGGTCCGCCGGAGCCGACGGAGCGTCACACCTCCAACGGGCGGGCGATGTTCGGGTGGCTCGGCCGGGGCCCGATTGGCTTTCTCGGGGCCGGTCGGGGCAGGATTCGTTCCCAGGCAGGCGGCGGGCCTCTTCGACGGCTCCGGCGCGCGGCATACGGGTACGGACCCGGCCTGCGACCACGCAATGCCTGCATGAGCACAGTGTGCGGACCTGCGGCCCATCCGGGTGCCCCCCGGTGGGAGCACCGATGGGCCCCCGCACACCGCAAGCGAACAGACCACAGGAGTACACATGAACCGCAGTGAGCTGGTGGCCGCGCTGTCCGAGCGCGCCGAGGTGACCCGCAAGGACGCCGACGCCGTTCTGGCCGCCTTCGCCGAGATCGTCGGCGAGGTCGTCGCCAAGGGCGACGAGAAGGTCACCATCCCCGGTTTCCTGACCTTCGAGCGCACCCACCGCGCTGCCCGCACCGCCCGCAACCCGCAGACCGGCGAGCCGATCCAGATCGCGGCCGGCTACAGCGCCAAGGTGAGCGCCGGCTCCAAGCTGAAGGAAGCCGCCAAGGGCGCCTGAACCACCCCTTGAACGCCCGAGAGGCGGGGGGGCGGCGGGGGGGGGGCGCGCGCGCGGGGGGCGTGGTGGGGGGTCGGGGGAGCGA
>NZ_JBHYGR010000008.1:33646-42952 GCF_042738155.1 Kitasatospora sp. NPDC059088
CCGGGCCCCTCCCCCCCCCCTAGCCCCCCGGCCCGGCCGGGCTCCCCGGGGGGACCCCGGCCTCTCGTCGTGCGTGCGGTCGTTACGCGTCGACCAGCTGCTCGCTGGGCAGCTCGACGTGGGCGCCGAGGTCCCGCAGCTTCTCCATGAAGTTCTCGTAGCCGCGGTTGATCAGGTCGATGCCGTGCACGGTCGAGGTGCCCTCGGCCGCCAGCGCCGCGATCAGGTACGAGAAGCCGCCGCGCAGGTCCGGGATGACCAGCTCGGCGCCCATCAGCTTGGACGGGCCGGACACCACCGCGGAGTGCAGGAAGTTGCGCGCGCCGAAGCGGCACGGGGTGCCGCCCAGGCACTCGCGGTAGAGCTGGATGTGCGCGCCCATCTGGTTGAGCGCGCCGGTGAAGCCCAGCCGCGACTCGTACACCGTCTCGTGGACGATGGACAGGCCGGTGGCCTGGGTCAGCGCGACCACCAGCGGCTGCTGCCAGTCGGTCTGGAAGCCCGGGTGCACGTCGGTCTCCAGGGCGATCGCCTTGAGCTCGCCGCCCGGGTGCCAGAAGCGGATGCCCTCGTCGTCCACCTCGAAGGCGCCGCCGACCTTCCGGAAGGTGTTGAGGAAGGTCATCATCTCCAGCTGGCGGGCGCCGCGGACGTAGATGTCGCCCTTGGTCGCCAGCGCCGCGCAGGCCCAGGAGGCGGCCTCCAGCCGGTCCGGCAGGGCCCGGTGGTTGTAGCCGTTCAGCTCGTCCACACCGGTGATCAGGATGGTGCGGTCGGTGCCCAGGGTGATGATCGAGCCCATCTTCTGCAGCACGCAGATCAGGTCGACGATCTCCGGCTCGATGGCCGCGTTGCGCAGCTCGGTGACGCCCTCGGCGAGGACGGCGGTGAGCAGCACCTGCTCGGTCGCGCCGACCGAGGGGTAGGGCAGCTCGATCTTGGTGCCGCGCAGCCGCTGCGGGGCCACCAGGTAGGTGCCCTGCGGGTGCTTCTCGATGGTGGCGCCGAACTGGCGCAGCACCTCGAAGTGGAAGTCGACCGGCCGGCCGCCGATGTCGCAGCCGCCCAGGCCCGGGATGAAGGCGTGGCCGAGGCGGTGCAGCAGCGGGCCGCAGAACAGGATCGGGATCCGCGAGGAGCCCGCGTGGGCGTCGATGTCGGCGACGTTGGCGCTCTCGACGTGCGAGGGGTCGAGGATCAGCTCGCCGTCCTCGTCGCCGGTGCGCACGGTCACGCCGTGCAGCTGCAACAGGCCGCGGACCACCTTGACGTCGCGGATGTCCGGGACGTTGCGCAGTCTGCTGGGGCCCTGGCCGAGGAGGGCGGCGACCATGGCCTTGGGGACCAGGTTCTTCGCACCGCGGACGCGGATCTCGCCTTCGAGCGGGTTTCCGCCGTGGACCAGCAGGACGTCGTCGGTCATCGTTCTCGCAATCCGGGGTGCCAGAGGAGTGGGAACGGCTCCGTCACGGAACCGCTGGTGGACCGGTGGTACAGGCGTACGGGCGCGTTCGGGCCCCCGGAGAATCCGAGTCGGCACCGTAGAGGGGCGTCCACCATCCGTAGATGGTAGTGGGCGTCCCGATGGTTCCCGTTTGCCTCTCCCGTGATGGTGCTCTCTCCGGCCCGGCTCCCGCCCGCCGGTTCGGCCGTACGGGTGCTCGTCCGGCGTGGCGGGGTTTCGGGTGTTGCGGTGTCCGGCCGGTGCCGTTCTGCGGGATCATGTGTGGCATGACGGCGGCCCATTCGCACGGAGGCCGGTCCCACACCGGCCGTCTGCTCGTCGCGACGCCCATGCTCACCGACCCGAACTTCGCCCGGGCGGTGGTGCTGCTCCTCGACCACGACGCCGAGGGGGCGCTCGGCGTGGTGCTCAACCGGCCGACGCCGGTCGAGGTGGGCAGTGTGCTGGACGGCTGGGGCAGACTCGTCGGGCAGCCCGCGGTGGTGTTCCAGGGCGGGCCGGTGGCGCTGGACTCGGCGCTCGGCCTGGCCGTCGCGCCGGGGGAGCCGGGCACCGGGGAGCCGCTCGGCTGGCGCCGGGTGCACGGCGCGATCGGCCTGGTCGACCTGGAGGCGCCGCCGGAGGTGCTGGCCGGGGAGCTGGGCAGCCTGCGGATCTTCGCCGGGTACGCGGGCTGGTCGCCGGGCCAGCTGGAGTCGGAGCTGGGGAGCGGCGCCTGGTACCTGGTGGACTGCGAGCCGGGGGACGTCTCCAGCCCGGAGCCGGAACGGCTGTGGCGCTCGGTGCTGCGCCGCCAGCGCAGCCCGCTGGCCCTGCTGGCGACCTACCCGGACGACCCGACGATGAACTAGGGCGTGTCCGGCCCGTCCGGCCCCGTGTCGAGGCCCGGGGAACCCGGGCCGCCGCGTGACACTGGCCCGGTTTCCCGGGGCGCCCATAGACTTGGCACCCATGAGCACTCTTGAGCCCGAGCGCGGCCTCGGCACCGGCACCCTGGTCGAGCCCGTCCCCCAGGTGTCCCACGGGGACGGCGACCACGAGCGCTTCGCGCACTACGTCCAGAAGGACAAGATCATGGAGAGCGCGCTCTCCGGGTCCCCGGTGGTGGCGTTGTGCGGCAAGGTGTGGGTGCCCGGGCGCGACCCGAAGAAGTACCCGGTCTGCCCGATGTGCAAGGAGATCTACGACGGCATCGGCAAGCCGCAGGGCGGCGACGGGGACAACGGCGGCAAGTAGTCCGCCGCCGTCTGCAGGACGCCGTTTTGCATAGCACCGCGTTTCCCAGGTGGTCTATGCCAATCGTTCGGGGCCTGGGCAGGATGTCGGAATGGACCTCATTCCCGCACCTTCGAGTGCCGTCCGGCGCCCGGACGGGGACTTCCCGCTCGACGCCGCCACCACGCTGACCGCACCGCCCGTACTGGCCGACGCCGAGCGCTGGCTGCGCGGCACGCTGTCCGCCGCCACCGGGCTGCCGCTCGGTCCGGGCCGGCCGGGCAAGGGCATCGAGCTGGTCCTGGACGACACCCTGGCCGCCGAGGCGTACCGGATCGCGGTGCGCCCCGGCCACGCCCTGCTCACCGCCGGCGGGCCGGCTGGCGCCCTGTGGGCGGCCCAGACCCTGCGGCAGCTGCTCGGGCCGGACGCCTACCGCCGCTCGCCGCTGCGCGCCGAGGGCTGGGTGCTGCCCGGCGCGGACATCGCGGACGAACCCCGGTTCGGCTGGCGCGGCGCGCTGCTGGACGTCGCCCGGCACTTCCTGCCCAAGTCCGACCTGCTGCGCTTCGTCGACCTGCTGGCCGCGCACAAGCTCAACGTGCTGCACCTGCACCTGACCGACGACCAGGGCTGGCGGGTGGAGATCAAGCGCTACCCGCGGCTGACGGAGCGCGGCGCCTGGCGGGAGCGCTCGATGGTCGGCTACCGGTCCGCGCAGCGCCGCGACGACCGCCCGCACGGCGGCTACTACACCCAGGACGACCTGCGCGAGATCGTCGCCTACGCGGCCGCGCGCGGGGTCACCGTCGTCCCGGAGATCGACCTGCCCGGCCACACCCAGGCCGCCGTCGCCGCCTACCCCGAGCTGGGCAACACCGACGTGGTGGACACCGCCGCGCTCGGCGTCTGGACCGACTGGGGGGTGAGCCACCACGTGCTCAACGCCTCCGAGGAGACCCTGCGCTTCTTCGAGGGGGTGCTGGAGGAGGTCCTGGAACTGTTCCCGTCCGAGTTCGTCCACCTCGGCGGCGACGAGTGCCCCAAGGAGCAGTGGAAGGACAGCGCCGCCGCCCAGGCCCGGATCCGCGAGCTGGGCCTGGCCAACGAGGACGAGCTGCAGAGCCACCTCATCCGGCACTTCGACCGCTGGCTGGCCGAGCGCGGCCGCCGGCTGATCGGCTGGGACGAGATCCTGGAGGGGGGCCTCGCCCCGGGCGCGGCGGTCTCCTCCTGGCGCGGCTTCGGCGGCGGGATCGCGGCCGCGAAGGCCGGGCACGACGTGGTGATGTGCCCCGAGCAGCACGTCTACTTCGACCACCGGCAGGCGGACGGGCCGGACGAGCCGGTCCCGGTCGGCTTCGTGCGCACGCTGGAGGACGTCTACCGCTTCGAGCCCGTCCCCGAGCAGCTGGACGGGGAGGCCGCCCGGCACGTCATCGGCACCCAGGCCAACCTGTGGAGCGAGTTCATGGACAGCGCCCGGGACATCGACTACCGGGCCTTCCCCCGGCTGGTCGCCTTCGCGGAGGTCGCCTGGTCCGCGCTGCCCGCCGTGCCCGCCGAGCGCGACTACGCCGGCTTCGAGCGGCGGCTGCGGGGCCACCTGGCGGTGCTGGACGCGCTGGGCGTCGAGTACCGCCCGGCCGACGGGCCGCACCCCTGGCAGCGCCGGCCCGGGGTGGCGGGGCGGCCGATCGAGGGGCCGCCGCCGGTGCGCTGAGGCGGTGCGGGCGGTGCGCCGATGTGTTCGTCGGGAACTTATGGACGGTCATCTGACGTCAAGAAGAGATGAACATCTGCCCCGGTCCCGTTCGGGTCGGGGCAGATACCGCCCGGTATCCGTCCCAATCGGGCAGTCCCGTTCACCGGTCCCGAAATGATCATCGAGCATTGTGTGCCAGAGTTGCCCAACCCGGCCCGATCGCCCGTACCCTACGGCCAGGCCGGGCTGCTGACGCGGACAGTGCAGTGCGGCCACGGCCGCGGGCGGCAGACGATCGATGAGCAAGTGGAGCACGGTGGGACCCAGGTGAACCGGACGATCATGCTGCCGGCCTCGCTCGACGAGGCCGTCGACGCGTTGGCCGCCGCCCCGGCCGCGGTACCGGTGGCCGGAGCCACCGACCTCATGGAAGCCGTCAACGCCGGACGGCTGCGCCCCGCCGCCCTGGTCGGCCTCGGCCGGATCACCGAACTGCGCGGCTGGCGCTACGAGGACGGCGGCACCGCGGTGCTCGGCGCCGGACTCACCCACGCCCGGATGGACCGCCCCGACTTCGCCGCGCTCATCCCCGCCCTCGCCGACGCCGCCCGCACCGCCGGCCCGCCGCAGGTCCGCAACGTCGGCACCCTCGGCGGCAACATCGTCACCGCCGCCCCGGCCGGCGACACCCTCCCGGTGCTCGCCGCCCTGGAGGCCAGCGTCACCCTCGCCCGGGCCGGCGGCAGCCGCGAGGTGCCGGTCAGTCACCTGCTCACCGGACTCGACCCGGTGCGCCCCGGCGAACTGCTCACCTGGGTGCGGGTCCCGCTGCTGCACGCGCCGCAGGTCTTCCTCAAGGCCACCGGCCGCAGCGGCCCGGCCCGTGCCACCGCCTCCGTCGCACTCGTCCTCGACCCGGCCCGGCGCGCCGTGCGCTGCGCCGTCGGGGCCGTCGCCCCGGTGCCGCTGCGCCCGCTGGAGGCCGAGGCCTGGGTGGCCGGCTGCATCGACTGGGACGGCAGCCGGGAGATCGACCCGGCCGCGGGCGCCGCCTTCGGCGAGTACGTCGCCGCCGCCTGCGTCCCCGACAACTACGGTGCCGAAGGGGCCTGGGAGGCCGCGACCGAGGGGCCGACCGCGGCCGCCGTCCGGCTGCGGCGTACCGTATCGGTGCTGGCCCGACGGGCACTGGGAAGGGCGCTGAAGTGACCACAGACCCCATCGAGACCCTCGACGCCGACCCGCTCGGCCTCACCCCGCAGGTCAGCCGGGAGCTGCGCCCGTGCGCCTCCTACACGCTGCGGGTCAACGGTTTCGAACGGCCCGTCACCGACGCCTGGATCGGCGAGAGCCTGCTCTACGTGCTGCGCGAGCGGCTCGGCCTGGCCGGCGCCAAGGACGGCTGCGAGCAGGGCGAGTGCGGGGCCTGCTCGGTGCAGGTGGACGGCCAGCTGGTGGCCGGCTGCCTGGTGCCCGCCGCGCTGGCCGCCGACAGCGAGATCAACACCGTCGAGGGCCTGTCGGCCGGCGGCGGCGCGAGCGACGTCCAGCAGGCGCTGGCCGCCTCCGGCGCCGTGCAGTGCGGCTACTGCACCCCCGGCATGGCGATGGCCGTGCACGACCTGCTCCAGCGCAACCACCGGCCCACCGAGGTCGAGGCCCGGCAGGCGCTGTGCGGCAACCTGTGCCGCTGCACCGGCTACCGCGGAGTGCTGGCCGCCGTCCAGACCGTCGCGGACGCCCGCGCGCTGGAGGTCGAGGAGGCCGAGGAGGCCGCCGCCGCGGCCGCCGAGGGGAGCACCGCGGCCCCGGCCGCCGGGACCGGCGCCCCGGCCGCCGCCGTCGAGCCGGAGCCGGCCGTCGAACCGCCGGTCTACGCCGACTCCGAGGCCTGGATCGAGCACGTCCCGCAGCCGCCCGTCGAACCGGCCCCCGCCCCGGTGCCCGCCCAGGCCCAGGCCCCGCTGCCGGCCCAGGCCCCCGCCGAGCAGCCGTACGGCGACGGCGGCTACGACACCGGCGTGTACGACACCTCCGCGCTGACCGGGATGCAGCCCGGCATCCCCGCCCAGGCCGTCGGCGACCAGGTGTACTACCCGCAGGGCTACCCCGAGCAGCCCTACCAGGCCACCCCCGCGCACGGCACCTACGTGCCGGCCGGCTACCCGGACGGCCACCAGCAGCACACCGGCTACGACACCGGCTACGACGCCCCGGTCTACGAGCCCACCCCCGCGCACGGCACCCCGCTGCCGGGCGCCGTCCACGACGGCACGCCCCCGCACGGCACCCCGTACGCGGACCCGCACGGGACCCCGGCCGAGGCCGGCGTCCCGACCACCGGCGTCCCCTACGGCGCCACCCCCGCCCACGGCATCCGGCTCCCCGAGGACGACCACGCATCATGACGTCGCCTACCGACATCGGCGCAGCACTCCAGCAGGACGGCGGCGAGGGCGGCGCCGGACCGGAGCCCTTCGGCCTGGGCAGCTCCCCGCTGCGCAGCGACGCGCTGCCCAAGGCGCTCGGCATCTACCCGTACGCGGCCGACCTCTGGGCCGAGGGGCTGCTGTGGGGCGCGGTGCTGCGCTCGCCGCACCCGCACGCCCGGATCCGCGGCATCGACACCTCGGCCGCGCTCGCCCTGCCCGGGGTGCACGCCGTGGTCACCGCCGCCGACCTGCCGCCCGGCCCGGACGGCCTGCCGGACGGCGCCCCGGCCGGCCCGATCGTCTCCGACCGCCCGGTGCTGGCCGCCGGCGTGGTGCGCCACCACGGCGAGCCGATCGCCGCGGTCGCCGCCGACCACCCCGACACCGCCCGGCTGGCCGTCGGCCTGATCGCGGTCGACTACGAGCCGCTGGAGGCGGTCACCGACCCCGAGCAGGCCTTCACCGCTCCGGCGCTGCACCCGGACGGCAACCTGTTCCGCCACCTGCCGCTGCGCACCGGGGACCCGGACGCGGCCGGCGAGATCATCGTCGAGGGCCTCTACCAGGTCGGCCGGCAGGACCCGGCCCCGCTCGGCGCCGAGGCCGGGCTGGCCGTGCCGCGCCCGGACGGCGGCGTCGAGCTGCACCTGTCCTCCACCGACCCGCACGGCGACCGCGACCGCACCGCCGCCTGCCTCGGCCTGGAGCCGGACCGGGTCCGCCTGGTGGTCACCGGCGTGCCCGGCGCCACCACCGACCGCGAGGACCTCTCCTTCCAGGTCACCCTGGCGCTGCTGGCGCTGCGCACCGGCCGCCCGGTGAAGATGACCCTCACCCGCGAGGAGTCCTTCCACACCCACACCTCGCGCCACCCCGCGCTGCTGCGCTACCGCCACCACGCCGACGCCGACGGCACCCTGGTGAAGGTGGAGGCGCAGATCCTGCTGGACGGCGGCGCCTACGCCGACGTCTCCGCCGAGGCGCTGGCCGCCGCGACGGCCTTCTCGGTCGGCCCGTACGTCTGCCCCAACGTGTTCGTGGACGCCTGGGCGGTGCGCACCAACAACCCGCCGGCCGGGCGGATGCGCGGCGAGGGCGCGCTCCAGGCCTGCTTCGCGTACGAGTCGCAGCTGGACCAGCTGGCCGCCCGGGTGGGCGTGGACCCGGTGGAGATCCGCCGCCGCAACGCGATGTCCACCGGCGACCCGCTGCCCACCGGACAGGCCGTCACCTGCCCCGCCCCGGTGAAGGCGCTGCTGGACGCGGTGGCCGCCGAGCCGCTGCCGGCCCTGCCGGTGGACGACCCGGACGCCGAGTGGCTGCTGCCCGGCGGTCCCGGCGGGGCCGGGGACCCGGCCGCGGTGCGGCGCGGGATCGGCTACGCCGTCGGCATGGTGCACATGCTGGGCGCCGAGGGCGAGGACGAGGTCTCCACCGCCACCGTGCGGGTCAGCGGTGACCACGCCACGGTGATCTGCGCGGCCGTCGACGCCGGGCAGGGCTTCGCCACGCTGGCCCGGCAGATCGTGCAGACGGTGCTGGGCGTCAGCGAGGTCTACATCGCGCCGGCCGACAGCGACCAGTCGATCGCCGGGCCCTCCGCCCGGGGCCGGCACACCTGGGTCTCCGGCGGGGCGGTCGAGCGGGCCGCGCTGATGGTCCGCCACCAGCTGCTGCAGCCGATCGCGGCCGACTTCGGGATGTCGGTGGAGCTGCTGCAGATCGCCGACGGCAAGATCACCTCCTACGACGGGGTGCTCGGCATGCCGGTCGCGGAGGCGCTGGAGGGCAAGGAGCTCTGGGCCACCGCGCAGTGCCGCCCGCACCCGACCGAGCCGCTGGACGAGTCCGGACACGGCGACGCCTTCGTCTCCATCTCCTTCTGCGCGATGCGCGCGGTGGTGGATGTGGACATCGAGCTGGGGGCCGTCCGGGTGGTCGAGATGACCGTCGCCCAGGACGTCGGCCGGGCGCTGAACCCGCGCCAGATCGAGGACCGGATCGAGGCGGGCGTGGCCCACGGCGTGGGACTGGCGCTGATGGAGGACCTCCAGACCTCGGGCGGGGTGATGACCAACCCCTCGCTCACCGGCTACCGGCTGCCGACCTCGCTGGACACTCCCGAGGTGCGGATCGCCGCGCTGCTGGAGGAGCGGGACGTGGTCGCCACCTTCGGGGCCAAGGCGGTCAGCGCGGTGCCCGCGGTGGTCGCCCCCTCGGCGGTCGCCGCCGCCGTCCGGGCCGCCACCGGGCTGCCGGTGGGCCGGCTGCCGATCCGCCCGGAGGACGCCGTCACGGCCTGAGCCGGCGCCCGCGGCCGTCGGGCCCCGCCGCCGCGGGTGCCCGTCGGGTCGTCGGGTCGGGTCGGGCGGCCGGAAACGGAACGGGAAATGCGGAATTGGGGGGGGGGGTGTGGGGGGCCCCGCAACAACAAATATCTCCGGAGGGGGGGAGGTAAACCACCACCAACAACTGGAAAACGTTAGCAG
>NZ_JBHYGR010000008.1:42962-84134 GCF_042738155.1 Kitasatospora sp. NPDC059088
GGCGGTGGCCGGGGGGTGGGGGGGGTGGCCGGGGGGTGGGGGGGGCGGGAGGGGGCGCCCCAAAACGTACGGCTAAAGGCCAAATGCCGGACCTAATCGGTGCCACCGGCAATTCCCCTTTCGAGGCCGTGGCGGGAATTGAACCCGCGTACATCGCTTTGCAGACGATTCCCTGAGCCACTCGGGCACACGGCCAGTGAATTCAGGATGGCGGACCGGCCGAATGGGGTCAATGACGTTGTGTAAATTCTGTGTGGCAATGTGTGCTACGGTCGGAGCAGGTGGTTGATTCCCCGCCACCCCGGACGAGCGCGTCGTACCCGGTGACGACAAGACGGCGCAGTTCAGCGGCAATCCGGCCGCTGTGGACTGCGGAGGTACGGCCGTCATGGCTTGGCTCGTTCTGATCGTCTCGGGTCTCCTGGAGACCGTCTGGGCAGTGGCCCTGGAATCGTCCAAGGGCTTCTCCCGCCTCGTTCCCAGCCTCGTCTTCGGCGTCGCGCTGCTGTTCAGCATGGGCGGGCTGGCGTACGCGATGCGCACCATCCCGATCGGCACCGGCTACGCGGTCTGGGTCGGCATCGGCGCGGTCGGCACCGCGGTCTACGGCATGGCCGTCCTGGGCGACGCGGTGACCATGGCCCGGATCGGCTGCCTGCTGCTGATCGTCTGCGGCGTGGTGGGGCTCAAGGTGCTGCACTGACGCCTGCCCCCGGGGCCGGTCCTAGGCCCTGCGACGGACCCGGTCAGGGACTCCGGTCAGGAGTCAAGGACGCGGACGGCTCTTACGATGTTACGTATGACCACTGCCTCCCCCACCTCGGTCGACTCCCCCTCGATACCCTCCGGAGCTGACCCCGGGGGCGGGGTCATGAGCGGCCGCTTCCGGGCCCTGACGCTCGGGATCGTGTCGGTCGTGCTGGTGATCGCCTTCGAGGCGACCGCCGTCAACACCGCGATGCCGACCGCGGCCCGGCAGCTGGACGGCCTGGGGCTGTACGCCTTCGCCTTCTCCGGTTACTTCACCACCACGCTGTTCGCCCTGGTCGTCTCCGGCCAGTGGTGCGACCGGCGCGGCCCGCTCCAGCCGCTGTTCACCGGCATCGCGGTGTTCGGCGCGGGCCTGGTGGTGGCCGGGACGGCGCCGGGCATGTGGGTGTTCGTGGCCGGGCGGGCGATCCAGGGGCTGGGCGGCGGGCTGGTGATCGTCGCGCTGTACGTGGTGGTCGGCCGGGCCTACCCGGAGCGCCTGCGGCCGGCGGTGTTCGCCGCCTTCTCCTCGGCCTGGGTGCTGCCCTCGATCGTCGGGCCGCTGGTCTCCGGGGCCGTCACCCAGCACCTCGGCTGGCGCTGGGTGTTCCTGGCGGTGCCGGTGCTGATCCTGCTGCCGCTGGCGGTGATGGGCCCGGCGCTGGCCCGCTCCGAGCGGGACCACCCGGTGCTCAAGGGCGCCGACTTCGACCGCCGCCGCACCCTGCTGGCCGCGATGGCGGCGGTCGGCGCCGGCCTGCTGCAGTACGCCGGCCAGCGCCGGGACCTGGTCGGGCTGCTCCCCGGCGTCGCCGGTGCGGCGCTGCTGGCCCCGGCCGTGCTGGGGCTGCTGCCGAAGCGGACCCTGCGGGCCGGGCGCGGGCTGCCGACGGTGATCCTGCTGCGCGGGCTGGCGGCGGGGGCGTTCCTCGGCGCCGAGGCCTTCGTCCCGCTGATGATGACCACCGAGCGCGGCCTCTCGCCGACCCTGTCCGGGCTCACCCTGACCAGCGGCGGGCTGACCTGGGCGCTGGGCTCCTGGCTGCAGGGCCGCCCGGGGGCCGAGCGGTACCGCGAGGCGATGATCCGGGGCGGCTTCGTGCTGACGGCGGTGGCGATCGCGGCCGCCGCGCTGGTGCTGGTCCCGGCGGTCCCGGCCTGGGTGGCCTCGGTGGCCTGGGGCGTCGGCGGCATCGGGATGGGGCTGACGGTCGCGAGCGTCAGCGTGCTGATGATGAAGCTCTCCGCGCCCGAGGACGCCGGGGCCAACTCGGCCGCGCTGCAGATGAGCGACGCCCTGGGCAACGTGCTGCTGACCGGTCTGGCCGGGGTGCTGTTCGCGGCGCTGGGCGGCGGGTCACTGGCCGCGGCGCACGAGGGCGCCGGGGCCGACGGCTCGCCCGGCGCCTTCGCGGTGATCCTGCTGGTGATGGCCGCGGTGGCGGCGCTGGGGGCGCTGCTCGCCGGGCGGGTGCGGGTCCGGGCCTGACCCGGGGTCAGGACGCGGCGGCGGTGGGGGAGGGGGAGGCGGCCGGCGGCGCGGCCGGGGTGCCGAGGAAGGCCTCCCAGCCGCCGGCCGGGGACTGGCCCGGGCCGAGGCCCTGGAGCTTGCGCAGCACCGCCGGGTCCTGGGCGTCCAGCCAGTCGACCAGTTGGCGGAAGGAGACCAGCCGCACCTCGGGCTTGCCCGCGATCGACTTGAGCACGTCCTCGACGGCGTTCATGTAGATGCCGCCGTTCCACTCCTCGAAGTGGTTGCCGATGATGTACGGCGCACGGTTGCTGTTGTAGGTGCGGTCGAAGCCCATCAGGTACGAGTCCCGGGCCTGGGCCTGGAAGCCCGGGTAGAGCGCCGGGTCGGCCTTGGTGTTGGGGCCGCACTGGTTGAACATGATGTTGTAGTCCATCGACAGCACCTGGAAGGTGTGCCCGGGGAAGGGGATGGACTGCAGCGGGAGGTCCCAGAGCGCGCCGCCCTGGATCTTCTGCGGCCAGACCTGGGTGCCGTTGCCGCTGCTGTCGTAGCGCCAGCCGCGCTTGACGGCGGTGGGCAGCAGGTTGCGCTGGCCCTCCAGGCAGGGGGTGCGGCTGCCGATCAGCTCCTTGCGGTAGTCGAAGGGCAGGGCCGGCAGGTCGGTGAAGCCGGTGTTGGTGCGCCAGCTCGTCACGAACTCCATCGCCTGCTGGATCTCGCTCTCCCACTCCTCCGGGGACCACGCGCTGACGCCGGTGGGGCCGCAGAAGTGGCCGTTGAAGTGGGTGCCGATCTCGTGGCCCTCCAGCCAGGCGGCGTGCACGTTCTCCAGGGTGTCGTGGATGTGCTGGTCGCTCAGGTAGCCGATCTCGGAGGCGCCGACCCTGTGCTGCGGCGGGCGGTACAGGTCCTTCTTGGACTCCGGCAGCAGGTAGAGCCCGCTGAGGAAGAAGGTCATCGAGGCGTTGTGCTCCTGGGCCAGCCGGCGGAAGCGCGCGAACAGCCCGTTGTCGAGCTCGCCGGCGCCGTCCCAGGAGAAGACCACGAACTGCGGGGGCCGCTGGCCGGGCTGGAGCCGGTCCGGGACGGGCTGGTGGGGCTGGGGGCCGGTGTCCGAGGTGGAACCGTCGCCGAGCAGGACGGCCTGCGGCTTCTGCGGGACCGCGGCGGGGGTGGCGCTCTGCCCCTCGGACGCCGGGGTGGCCGGGGCCGCGCCGCCGGCCGCGTGCTCCCCGCCCCCGCCGGCCCGGTCGCTGCCGCAGCCCGCCGCCAGGGTGGCGGCGCCGGCCGCTCCGGCGGCCAGCAGGGTTCGGCGGGAGAGCGCGTCCATGGTCACTCCGTTCGTGAGGTGTTCGACGGGCGGGCGGAGTCCGGCAGGCGCGCGCGGGGTGCGTTCGGGGTGCGTGCGGCGCGCGGAGGTCCGGTCGGCCCGGAGGGGGTGGAGCCCGTGACCGGGTCAGGATGGCATGTGGGCCGGAACGGTCGTAGAGGCGCAGCGAACGGTCGTGATCGATCGCCCGATTGACGCAACCGAAACGGCGGGCCGAAACGTCGAAGGTGTTCGTACGGGTGGGAGCGCCGCCCCCGGACGCGGAAGCGGAACGTCACGTACCGTGGCCGCCCACCCACTCCGTGCAGGTCCGGAGCCGTCATCCCTGCCGATCGGCGGGTGCGGATACGACCGTCGTGGGGACGTGCCTTAGGGTCCGATCCGATTGAATGAGTTCCCAGCAAACTCTCAGGAATGGGATCCGGGCCGGCAGAAGGGAGCACCCGTGGGCGTCCAGCAGAGCACGAGCCCCTGGCCGGGCACCCTGGCGGCCGGCGCCGCCCTGGTGCTCGGGGCCTGGCTGCTGCACGGGGGCGGCGCGCCCGTGCTGCCGCCGCTGCCGAGCGGACAGGCGCTGTCGGGCTTCGCCCCGGTCTCCGTCGTCCCCCCGCTCGGCCCGTCCGCCCCGACCCGGATCCGCATCCCGGCCGTCCGCCTGGACGCCCCCGTCACCGAGCTGGGACTGGACCCCGACGGCCACCTCCAGGCCCCGCCCGCGGCCGACCGCAACCTCGCGGGCTGGTACCGCGGCGGCGCCACCCCCGGCCAGCGCGGCACCGCCATCCTGGCGGGCCACGTCGACAACAAGGCCGGACCGGCCGTCTTCTACCACCTGGGAGCACTCCACCGGGGCGACCGGATCGAGATCGCCCGCGCCGACGGCGCCACCGCCGTCTACCAGCTGTACGCCATCGAAGTGCACGACCGAAAGGACTTCCCGGACGACCGGGTCTACCGCCAGGCCGCCGACGCTCAGCTGCGGGTGATCACCTGCGGCGGCGCGTACAGCGAGGAACACGGCTACGAGGGAAACGTCGTCGCCTACGGATTCCTGGCCGACACCACACCGCCGGGCAAAGCCGCATGACCACCCTCACCCTCGCCACCCGCTGGAACCCGATCGACTGGCCGCTCACCCACGGCCCCATCCCGCAAGCCGTCCTGCTGGCCGGCTGGGCGGCGCTGTTCGCGCTCGCCGTCGGCCGCGGCCGCAGCTGGTGGCGGGTCCGGCTGCCCGCCGCGCTGATCACCGCGGCGGCGCTCAGCCTGCTGCTGGAGGTCGTCGTCGACGGCTGGTGGCACCCCTTCCCGGAGGGCACCCCCCGGTACGTCACCTGGTGGATAGCCGTCGCCCTGCTGGGCTTCTGCCTGGCGGGGTACCGGATGCGCCGGCTGTCCTGGCCGCGCCGGGGCCTGGCGCTCGGCCTCAGCGGGCTGGTCCTGCTGATGGCCGCCTCCGAGGTGAACACCGGCTTCGGCCAGTTCCCCAACGGGCGGGTGATGCTGGCGCCGTGGCTGACCAGGACCGAGGGCCTGGTCGCCGCCAAGGTGGCGCAGACCGTCTCCGCCCAGCCGGAGCAGGTGCTGGACGAGGTCTGGCAGCCCCCGGCGAACCTGCCCGACAAGGGCACCGTCTCGGTGGTCCCGATCCCGGGCCTCAGGTCCGGCTTCAAGGCCCGGGACGCGTACGTCTACCTCCCGCCCGCCTACCAGGCCACCCCGCGGCCGCTGCTGCCCGTGGTCGTGATGCTCCCCGGCCAGCCCGGGCAGCCCGGGGACTGGGTGCTCTCCGGGCAGATCAACGCGGCGATGGACGCGTTCGCGGCCGAGCACCACGGCCTGGCGCCGATCGTCGTGATGCCCGACCAGCTCGGCTCGACCTGGGCCAACACGCTCTGCCTGGACTCGAAGATCGCCAAGGTGCAGACCTACCTCGCGGTGGACGTCCCCCGGTGGGTCCACCAGAACCTGCAGACCGCCACCGGCCCGAAGGCCTGGGCGATCGGCGGCGCCTCGATGGGCGGCACCTGCGCCCTCCAGCTCGGGGTCAACGCGCCCGACGTGTACGGCACCGTGCTCGACATGTCCGGGCAGGAGGAGCCCACCCTGGGCACCCGCGAGGAGACCGTCAAGGCGGCCTTCGGCGGCGACGGGAAGAAGTTCGAGGCGGTCGATCCCGCCCACGTGATGGCCCGCCGGAAGTTCCCGGACACCAGCGTCGCGCTGGTCGTCGGCGAACACGACGGGGAGTTCAGACCGCAGATGGAGAAGGTCTACCAGCTCGCTCAGGAGGCCGGTATGAAGGCGAAGTTCGAACTCATGCCGGGAGGTCACGGCTGGGTCGTCTTCCGCCCGGGCATCGTCCGGCAGATCCCGTGGCTGGCCCAGCAGACCGGGCTGACCCGGTGATCGGGACGGCGGCGCGCGTCGCCAAGGGGCGGGAGCGCGCGGAGGGGCGGGACGCGGAGGCCTCGCAACCGCAGGACGCCCACCTGGCCCCGGTCACCCCGACGCCGGAGGTCGGGCCGCAGCGGATCCGCCGGGCCGTCCGGATGCTCGGCGACCGGCTGCGCTCGGCGCCGCTGACCCTGGCGCTGCTGGCCGGGTTCTGGGCCCTCGGCGCGGCGACCGGCAGTCTGTCCGGCGGTCCGTCCGGGCGGCTGCTCGCCCGGGTCGGCGTCGGCCTGCCCACCCTCGGCGAGGGCCGCTGGTGGACGCCGGTCAGCTCGCTGTCCTTCTCCACGGGCATCGGCTCGTACGTCTTCACCAGCCTGCTGCTGCTCCTGGTCGGCCCGGCCGCCGAGCGCCGGTTCGGCCGGCTGCGCACCCTCGCGCTGCTGGTCGGCGGGCAGGTGGCCGGCACCCTGCTGGGCACCGGGCTGGTCGCGTTCGGCTCCTCGGCGGGGGAGCAGTGGACCGCCTCGGTGGCCGACCAGACCTCGGTCGGGCCCGCCGTCGGCCTGTTCGCCCTGGCCGGGGTGCTCGGCTACCGGCTCACCGTGCTCTGGCGCCGCCGGCTGCACCTGCTGGTGCTGCTCGTCCCGCTGGTCATGACCCTGTACGTGGGGCACCTGCAGAGCGTCCAGCGCTGCGCCGGCGCGCTGTTCGGCCTCGGCCTGGGCGCCCTGCTCAGCCGCGGCCGGCCGTACCTGCGCACCCACCGCTCCTCGCACGGCGAGACCCGGGTGCTGGTCGCGCTCTGCCTGGTCGCCGCCGCCTGCGGGCCGCTGATCGCCTCGCTGTACGACAACGCCAGCGGTCCGTTCAACACCTTCTCCGAGCTGTACCTCTCGCACCGGCTCAGCCCCGAGGAGGTGGCCGACTTCTGCGCCGCCTCGGCGCACGACTGCGCCCGGGCGCACGCCGTCGAGCGGATATTCGACACCCCCGCCCGGCTGATGGCCGCGCTCTTCCCGGCCCTGCTGCTGGTGCTCGCCGAGGGGCTGCGCCGGGGCCTGCGGTTCGCCTGGCGGATCAGCGTCGTCACCGAGGTGCTCTGGGCCGCGCTGCTGGCCTGGCTGTACTTCGAGGCCGGGCCGGTCAGCGGGGACGCGGTGCAGTACTTCGTCGAGGCGATGCTGCTGCCGCTGCTGACCACCGTGCTGCTGCTGGCCACCCGGCAGCGGTTCCGGCTGCGGCTGACCGGCCGGGCGGTGCGCCGGCTGGCCGTCGTGGTCGGCGGGGCCGCGCTGGTCGCCGCGGCCACCTACGTGGGCGTCGGGCGACTGGTGGCCGGGCAGTTCGAGCCGGGCGCGGGCGTGCGCGGACTGGTGAACGGGCTGCCCGCCCAGTTCCTGCCGCCCGCCTACAACGACCTGCTGCCGGACTACCCGATAGCCGTCGGCCCGATGGCGCTGTTCCTGGAGACGTACTGCGGGCCGGCGTTCTGGGTCGTCGCGCTGCTCGCGCTGCTGTCGGCGTTCCGCCGTCCGGTGCTGCGCACCGACACGGCCGCCGCCGCCCGGGCCCGGGCGCTGCTCGCCGAGCACGGCGGCGGGACGCTGTCCTTCATCACCACCTGGGAGGGCAACCACTACTGGTTCGACGAGCAGGGCCGCGCGGCCGTCGCCTACCGGGTGGTCGGCACCGTGGCGCTGACCACCGGCGACCCGTTCGGCGCCCCGGAGGCGCGGGCCCGGGCGGTGGCCGGATTCGCCCGCTACTGCGACGCCCGCGGCTGGACGCCGTGCTTCTACAGCGTCTGCGCCGAGACCAGGGCGGCGGCCGCGCAGCTGGGCTGGCGCTCGGTGCAGGTCGCCGAGGACACCGTGGTGCCGCTGCCCGAACTGGCCTTCACCGGCCGCAAGTGGCAGGACATCCGCACCGCCCTGAACAAGGCCGGGAAGCAGGGCATCACCGCGGAGTGGTGGACCTACCAGGAGGCGCCGCTCGCGCTGCGCGACCAGATCCGGGCCATCTCCGAGGAGTGGGTCTCCGAGAAGGGCCTGCCCGAGATGGGCTTCACGCTCGGCGGGCTGGAGGAGCTGGACGACCCGGACGTGCGGGTGCTGATCGCGGTGGACCAGGACCGGGTGGTGCACGGGCTCACCAGCTGGATGCCGGTGCACGAGGACGGCGTGCCGGTCGGCTGGACGCTCGACTTCATGCGGCGGCGCTCGGACGGCTTCCGCGGCGTGAACGAGTTCCTGATCGCCTCGGCCGCGCTCGGCTTCAAGGGCGAGGGCGCCCGCTTCCTCTCGCTGTCGGGGGCACCGCTGGCCCGCGCCCGGCAGGACGAGGAGCCCGCCGGCCTGCAGCGGATGCTGGACTGGATGGGCCGGGTGCTGGAGCCGGTGTACGGGTTCCGCTCGCTGCTGGCGTTCAAGGCGAAGTTCCAGCCGGAGTACCGGCCGATGTACATGGCGTACCCCGACCCGGCCGCGCTGCCCGGCATCACCAGGGCGATCGGCAAGGCCTATCTGCCGCACCTCACGGCGGCGCAGGGGGTCCGGCTGATGCGCAAGCTGTCCGGCTGAACCGGCTGAACCGGCCGGACCGGTGCTCGGGCGTGCGGCGGCCCCGGCCCCGGCCCCGGGCCCGGGGGCCGCGCCCACGTCAGCCGAGCAGCTGGGCGAGGGCGCGGTCGGCGTCCAGGTGCAGGTGCTCCTCGCCCTCCGGGACGAGCAGGCGGCTGCGCCACAGGAACCGGCGCAGGTCCCCGGTGTCGAACCGGAGCAGCGCGGTGCCCTCCGGTGCCCGCAGCTCGACCATGGTGTGCCGGGCGGGGGCCGGGCGGACGTGGACGTCGCCGACGCCGGCCGGCAGCTCCAGGCCGGCCGAGAGCAGCTGCCGGGCGAACACCCAGACGATGTCCTCGCCGGCCCGCTCGTCCGCGGGCCCGTCCAGCGAGAACTCGGCCGGGAAGGCCATCCGGACCGCGTACGGGTCCTCCGGCAGGTACGACAGGACCACGCGCAGCCGGGCGGAACGCTGGGGGGAGAGGATCAGGCGGGCCTGGACGGTCTCTTCGACGGCGGAGTACAAGGGGTGGGTCCCTTCGTTCGGTGCGGGCCGCCCGACGGCAGGTGGGGTTGGGGCGGCCTCACCCTGGTGAGAGTCCCGGGGACAGTGGGGATTACCCGGTTCCACGGAGGAATCGACGTGACCTGCGTCACAGCGATTTCCGGCCGCCCGGGCCCGGCACGGAGCCCGGCCTGGAGGCCCGAACGGCGCCGGCCCGGTACGCTGGGCGGGTTGTCCGATCGCCGCCCGACCGCGGGACGGGGCCGCCAAACCGCCCCTGACCTGCGATGATCCCCCCTCGGAGACCGTGAGTACTGCCGCCGCCTCCTCGATGCCGCTGTTTTCCGACGCACCGGAGCAGCAGGAGCCCGCCCGGGCCGTCGGCCACGCCGCGCCCGCCGCCTCGCACCACCTCTCCCCGGCCTTCCCCGGTCGTGCCCCCTGGGGCACCGCGGGCAAGCTGCGGGCCTGGCAGCAGGGTGCGCTGGACAAGTACATCGAGACCCAGCCGCGGGACTTCCTCGCGGTCGCCACCCCGGGCGCCGGCAAGACCACCTTCGCCCTCACCCTGGCCTCGTACCTGCTGCACAACCACCTGGTGCAGCAGGTGACCGTCGTCGCCCCGACCGAGCACCTCAAGAAGCAGTGGGCCGAGGCCGCCGCACGGATAGGCATCCGGCTGGACCCGGCGTACTCCTCCGGCCCGCTCTCCCGGGACTACCACGGCATCGTGGTCACCTACGCGGGCGTCGGGGTCAACCCGATGCTGCACCGGAACCGGACCGAGGCCCGCAAGACCCTCGTGATCATGGACGAGATCCACCACGCCGGTGACTCCAAGTCCTGGGGCGAGGCCTGCTTCGAGGCCTTCGAGCCGGCCACCCGCCGGCTGGCGCTGACCGGGACGCCGTTCCGCTCGGACACCAACCCGATCCCCTTCGTGGCCTACGACGCGGGCAGCGACGGCATCCGCAAGTCCATCGCCGACTACACCTACGGCTACGGGCACGCGCTCGCCGACCACGTCGTCCGCCCGGTGATCTTCCTCAGCTACAGCGGCAACATGCGCTGGCGCACCAAGTCCGGCGACGAGCTGGAGGCCCGGCTCGGCGAGCCGATGACCAAGGACCTGATCGCCCAGGCCTGGCGCACCGCGCTCTCCCCGCAGGGCGAGTGGATCCCCTCCGTCCTCCAGGCCGCCGACCGCCGGCTCACCGAGGTCCGCAAGGCGATCCCGGACGCCGGCGGACTGGTGATCGCCACCGACCAGAACGTGGCCCGCGCCTACGCCAAGATGCTGCGCGAGATCAGCGGCGAGAAGGTCACCCTGGTGCTCTCCGACGAGACCGAGGCCTCGAAGCGGATCTCCGACTACGCGGAGGGGACCTCGCGCTGGATGGTCGCCGTCCGCATGGTGTCCGAGGGCGTCGACGTGCCCCGGCTGTGCGTCGGGGTGTACGCCACCTCGATCTCCACCCCGCTGTTCTTCGCCCAGGCCGTCGGCCGCTTCGTGCGCGCCCGCAAGCGCGGCGAGACCGCCTCGGTGTTCCTGCCGACCATCCCGATGCTGCTGGGCTTCGCCAACGAGATGGAGCTCCAGCGCGACCACGTGCTGGACCGGCCGAAGAAGGAGGGCGACGGCCTCTTCGACGAGGAGGACCGGCTGCTCGCCGAGGCCGAGCGGGCCAACGACGGGCCGGACGGCGCGGGCGGCGAGGAGTTCTCCTACGAGGCGCTGGGCTCCGAGGCGGTCTTCGACCGGGTGCTGTACAACGCCATGGAGTTCGGCATGCAGGCCCACCCGGGGAGCGAGGAGGAGGAGGACTACCTCGGCATCCCGGGCCTGCTGGAGCCGGACCAGGTGCAGATGCTGCTGCAGAAGCGCCAGCACCGGCAGATCCAGCGCAGCAAGACCAAGCCCGCCGAGGAGGCCGACCTGCTGGAGCTCCCGGCCGAGCAGCGGCCGGTGGTCACCCACCAGGAGCTGCGCGAGCTGCGCAAGGAGCTGAACGCGCTGGTCGCCGCCTGGCACCACCGCACCAACCAGCCGCACGGAACCGTCCACAACGAGCTGCGCCGCCAGTGCGGCGGGCCGCTGACCGCGCAGGCCACCGCCAACCAGTTGACGGCGCGGATCGCCAAGATCCGGGAGTGGGCGAAGTAACGGTCCGGCAGGCGGATCCGGGCCGCCGCGGCCCGGACCGCCTCCCCCCGGAGTGTCCGGACATCGGACCGGGGTCGAACTGACGCCCTGGTCGGGCCGGTGGATCGGCAGGGTTTGTCCGGAATTCCCGGCGGCGGTGATGCCGATCACGACCGAATTTTGGACAACCACTTCCGCCGCGGGAATTCCTTCACTACCTTTCCCCCACGCTCTTCCGCCGGGCAACCCCCGCGGGACGGGCTCCGCAGGACCGTGCGGTCGTCAAGGACGACGCCGCACGGCCCGAGCGCGGCCACCCCCACCTGCGCGCGACACCGACCTTCTGGCCCGGCGCCGCACGCCCCGCGAGCGCCGCGGAAAGGACTGCCCGTCGTGACAGCAGAGACCTCCCAGACACTGGATCGCGGCGTCCGCGTCCTCAAGCTCCTCGCCGACTCCGAGCGCGGGCTCACCGTCACCGAGCTGGCCGCCCGCCTCGCCGTCAACCGCACCGTGGTCTACCGGCTCCTCGCCACCCTGGAGCAGCACGGCCTGGTCCGCCGTGACATCGGCGGCCGGGCCCGGGTCGGCCTCGGCGTGCTGCGCCTGGCCCACCGGGTCCACCCGCTGCTGCGCGAGGCCGCACTCCCCGCCCTGCGCAGCCTCGCCGAGGACCTCGGCGCCACCGCCCACCTGACCCTGGTGGACGGCAACGAGGCGCTGGCCGTCGCCGTCGTCGAGCCCAGCTGGACCGACTTCCACGTCGCCTACCGCACCGGCCTGCGCCACCCGCTCGGCGAGAGCGCGGCCGGCCGGGCGATCCTGGAGGCCCGCGGCTTCCCCAGCCAGCGCCGGCCCGAACAGGGATTCGTCATCACCCGTGCGGAGGAGCAGTCCGGGGCCAGCGGGGCCGCCGCCGCGCTGCTCGGGCTGAGCGGCATCGAGGGCAGCGTCGGCGTGGTGATGCTCAACGGGCTGGTGCCCGAACGGGTCGGCCCCCGGGTGGTGGAGGCGGCCACCGAGGTGGCCGACGCCCTGAGGTAGCGCCCGCCGTCCGGCGCGGGGCGAGCGGGCGAACCACGCGGGAGTGTCGGGTGTGTTTGGATTCCCCTTGTGTCCGACACCAAGCTGCCCAAGGCCCTCCCGTCCCCGCGGACCCGCTCGCTCGCGATCTGCGGGGTCCTGGTCGCCGCGCTGTTCGGCGTGGCGGCCTTCGTCCCGCTGCCGTACACGATCACCTGGCCGGGCCTGACCGCGGACACCCTCGGCAGCTACCAGGACCGGCCGGTGCTCACCATCACCGGGGCGCCGCTGCGCAGCACCGAGGGCGAGCTGCGGATGGTCACCATCTCGGCCACCAACCCGGGGCAGAAGACCACGTTCTGGCGGGGCCTGCGCGCCTGGTTCGACCCGAAGGAGGCCGTCCGGCCGACCGAGACGGTGTACCCGCAGGGCAACCCGGCCAAGGCGGAGCAGGTGACGGCCCAGCAGATGGCCGAGTCCCAGGACAGCGCCACCGCGGCTGCGCTCGGCTACCTCCACCTCTCGCCGGCCCAGGTGAAGGTCAAGGTCGACCTGGGGGACGTGGGCGGCCCCAGCGCCGGACAGATGCTGGCGCTGGGCATCGTCGACAAGCTGGCCGGTGACGGCAAGGGCGGCGACCTCACCGGCGGGCTCAGGATCGCGGGCACCGGCACCATCGACGACGACGGCACCGTCGGCCCGGTCGGCGGCGTCCCGTTGAAGACCCAGGCGGCGGCCCGGGACGGCGCCACGGTGTTCCTGCTGCCCAAGGACGAGTGCACGGACGCCAAGGTGAACACCCCCAGGACGCTGCGGCTGGTGCCGGTGGGCACGCTCGCCGAGTCGGTGCAGGCGCTCGAGGCGTTGAAGAGCGGCGGCAGCGTTCCCAGCTGCTGAGCCGCCCCGTCCTATTCGGCGGCCGCCTGGTCCACCAGCGGCAGGATCCGGTACGGCACCGGGTTCTCCAGCACGATCGCGGTGGAGGAGCGGACGATCCCGTCGAAGCCCAGCACCCGGTCGATCACCCGCTGGAGGTCGGCGTTGGAGCGGGCCACGATCCGCACCAGCATGTCCCCGATCCCGGTGATCGTGTGCAGCTCCAGCACCTCCGGCACCCGCGCCAGGTGCGCCCGCACGTCCGCGCCCTGGCCCTGGGAGATCTCCAGGGTGGCGAAGGCCGTCACCGGGTAGCCGATCGCGGCCGGGTCCACCTCCGGGCCGAACCCGCTGATCACCCCCTTGGCCTGCAGCCGGTCCAGCCGGGCCTGCACGGTGCCCCGGGCGACCTGGAGCCGGCGCGAGCACTCCAGCACGCCGATCCGGGGCTCCTCGGCGAGCAGCCGGATCAGTCGGCCGTCCAGGGCGTCGATGGTGTCGTTGCCGCCGCCGCCGCCGCCGGTGCCGGTGCCGGCGGCGGCCGGGGCCGCGGGGGCGCCCTGGGGGGCGGACGGGTCGGGGGAGCCCGGGGCGCTCGGGGAGTGGGCGGGGGGCATCGCGGCTCGGTCCTCCGGTGGGCATTCTGTACAGCGGTGCCGCCGATTCTCCCGCTCCGGGGCGCAGCTTGACCAGGAGGAAACGGAACAGTTGCGCGTCGGTCGGCCCGGCGCCACCCTCCAGCCACGATCCCGTGCTCCGGGCCCCACCCCGGGCGCCGGGTGGTCCGTACGCCTACCGGGAGGGCCGTCATGACCGACACCGCCGCCGAATCCGTCCTGCTCGCCGGGGGACCGGAGGACCCGGGGCCGCTGCCGCCCGGCCGCGCCGACGCGCTGGTGTTCGTGGTCGGCGACGCCGAGCGGGCGGCCCGCCGCTACCTGGCGGCGCTCGGGCTGCGCTGTACGGCGTACGCCGGGCCGGGGACCGGTGACCCGGAGGCGGTCTCCTACGTGCTGGCCGGGCCCGGGACGCGGATCGTGCTCACCTCGCCGGTGCAGGTGATCGGCCCGCGCGGCCGTGAGCTGGCGGCGCACCTGGAGCGCTACGGGGACGGGGTGCTGGACCTCGCGGTCGGCGTGCCGGACGTCCCCTACGCGTACGACTACGCGGTGGACCGGGGCGCGCTGTCGCTGGCCGAACCGTACGAGGTGCGGGACCGGTACGGCTCGGTGGTGCTGGCCACCATCGCGGTGCCGGGCGGCTCCCGGCACACCCTGGTCGACCGGTCGGGTTACGCGGGGCCGTACCTGCCGGGGTACGAGGCCTTCGCGGGGTGGTGACGGGGGTGTCCGCGCTGGTGGTGACCGGTACGGCGGGTGCGGTGCCGGGGTCGCGGGCGGCGGCGGGTCAGCGGACCGCCGTCTCCACGACCGGCGGGTGGCCGTTCCAGTAGACGAAGACCGAGTTGGCCTGGTTGTCCTTGGTGAAGTCCACCCGCATCCACTGGTCGCCGTTCCAGACCTGCATCTGCCAGCCCGGGTCCGGGGTGGCGGAGACCAGCGAGGCCCGGTCGGCGCGGATGTCCAGGGCGACCCGGCCGCCGGGGACGGGGTAGCTCTTCACCGTCGACGTCGGGGTGGTGGCGGCGGGCACGGGCTTCCTGGTCGGCGGGGCGGCCGCGGTGGTGACCGGGGCGTGCGCGGCGGTGGCGGCCGCGCTGGTGGCCGGGGAGGACGGCGGGGAGGGTGCGTCGCCGGTCGGCGTCCGGCCGGGGGCGGCGCTCGCTCCGTACGGGGTGCTCCCGACCTTGGGGGAGGGCAGCGGCAGCGCGGTGGGCCGCTCGAACGCGGCTCCGCTGAGCACGGCGTGCACGCCGAGCCAGGACAGCGCCACCGCCGCCCCGGTGGCCGCCGCCCAGGCGCAGAGCTGTACCAGTCCGTTCCGCATCGTCCGCACATCCTGCCGCATTTCCGGGCAGGTCGTGACGGGTACCCCCGGTGTTCGGCAGGGGAGTTGCACCATGTCCGGAGGCCGTGCGCAGCCACCCCCGAGGTACAGACCACTGCCCGCCGATGGCGTACCGTGCAGGGCCATGGCAACAGTGCTCGTGGTCGAGGACGACCCCTTCGTACGTTCCGCGCTCATCCGCCACCTGACCGACACCGGTCACGCGGTCCGCAGTGTGGGCACGGCCCTGGAGGCGCTGCGGGAGGTCGCCCAGGTCGGCTGCGACCTGGTGATCCTGGACCTGGGCCTGCCGGACCTGGACGGCAGCGAGGCGCTCAAGATGATCCGGGGACTGACCAACGTCCCGGTGATCATCTCGACCGCGCGGGACGACGAGGCCGAGATCGTCCGACTGCTCAACGACGGTGCCGACGACTACCTGGTGAAACCTTTCTCCGGGGAACACCTGAGCGCCCGGATGGCCGCCGTGCTGCGCCGGCTCGGCGGCGGCACCGCGCCCGTCGCCCAGGTGCTGCGGGTCGGCGGACTGGCCATCGACCTCCAGCGGCGCGAGGCCGTCCTGGACGGGCGGCTGCTCGACCTGACCCGGCGGGAGTTCGACCTGCTGGCCTTCCTGGCCGCCCGGCCCGGAGTGGTGGTGCCGCGCAAGGAGATCCTCGCCGAGGTCTGGCAGCAGACCTACGGCGGCGACCAGACCATCGACGTCCACCTCTCCTGGCTGCGCCGCAAGCTCGGCGAGACCGCCTCCAACCCCCGCTACCTGCACACCGTCCGGGGCGTCGGGGTCCGGCTGGAGGCCGCCACCGCGGGCCCCGCGACCGGGGGCCCCGCGGAGCACCGGACATGAAGCGGTTCACCCACTCGCTGCGCTGGGCCCTGATCAAGGCCGCCGTGGCCGGGACCACCATGGTCGCGCTGGCCTTCCTCATCCCGCTCGGCCTGATGGTCCAGCAGACCGCCCGGGACCGGGCGTTCACCGCCGCCGAGCGGCAGGCCGCGGCGCTCGGGCCGGCCCTGGCGATCACCACCGACCAGGACGCCGTCAACCGTGCGCTGGCCAGCACCGACGCGGGGGGCCAGGGCCGGATGGCGGTACACCTTCCGGTGCCCGCGGGGGAGTCCTGGGCCTCGGGCGGGGCCGGTGCGGCTGCAGGGTCGGGCGGTTCCGGCGGGGCCGGCCGGGCGGGTGGGGCCGAAGGGGCCGGGGCGGCTGCGGGGGCCGGTGCGACCCGGGCGCCCGCGGGGTCCGGCGGGCCCGACGGGCCGACCCTCGGGGAGGGGCGCGCCGCCGCGGCGGACGTGGCCACGGCCGGCGACCAGGGCCGGGCCTTCACCGTCGCGGTGCCCGGCGGCTACGCGCTGCTCCAGCCGGTCGCGGTGGACACCGGACGGACCGCCGTGGTCGAGGTGTTCGTCGCCGAGAGCGACCTCACCCGGGGCGTCGCCACCGCCTGGCTGGTGCTCTCCGCCGTCGCGCTCGGCCTGGTCGCCCTCTCGGTGCTGGTCGCCGACCGGATGGGCGGCCGGATCGTGGCCTCCGCCCGCCGGCTGGCCGCCGCCGCCCGCTCGCTGGGCGCCGGGGACCTCGCGGTGCGCGTCCCGGTGACGGGCAAGCAGGTCGACGGCAGCCCCGAGGAACTCCGCGAGGCCGCCAACGCGTTCAACGCCATGGCCGACCGGGTGGTCCAACTCCTCGCGGCAGAACGCGAGTTGGCAGCCGACCTGTCGCACCGACTGCGCACCCCGCTGACCGTGCTGCGGCTCAACGCCGCCTCCCTCGGCGACGGCGACGCGGCCGACGCCACCCGGCACGCGGTGGCCCAACTGGAGCGCGAGGTCGACCAGATCATCCGCTCCGCCCGCCGCGCCCCCGAGGACGCGCCCGCCGTCGCGGTCGGCTGCGACGCCGCCGAGGTGATCCGCGAACGGGTCGGCTTCTGGTCCGCGCTGGCCGAGGACGAGGGCCGCCGCTGGCAACTGGCCGGCGCCGAACGCGCCGCGCCCGTCCCCGTCCAGCGCGGCGACCTGGCCGCCGCCGTCGACGCCCTGCTCGGCAACGTCTTCCGGCACACCGCCGTCGGCACCGCCTTCTCGGTGGACGTCCTGGCCACCGAGAACGCGGTGATCGTGCTGGTCGGCGACGCCGGGCCCGGCTACAGCGACCCGGCCGCCGCCCTCAAACGCGGCGAGGGCCACGGCGGCGAGGGCTCCACCGGCCTCGGACTGGACATCGTGCGCAAGCTCGCCGAGTCCACCGGCGGCGACCTGGCACTCGGCCGCTCCGCCGTGCTCGGCGGCGCGGAGACCAGGCTGCGGCTGCGCACCCGCCCGAAGGAGGCCCCGCCCGCGCGGGCCGGACGGCGGCGGACCCGGGGTGCGCTGTTCCCGAAGTGACGGCGGGTCGGGAGGGTGGCCTCTTCCTCCGGGGCCTTCTCCTCCGGCGCCTTCTCCTCCAGGGCGTCCTCCTCCGGCGCCTTCTCCTCCGGGGCCTCTTCCTTAACTGCGGCCTAAGGGAGCTTCACCCCTCGCTCAGCCCGCGGTTTCCGGCCCCCGGGCGCGGCTAGCGTCGGTCGCGCCGGTCACCCGACCGAGCCGGGCCGGCCGCCCGGGACGTCCCCGCGCACCCGTGCGCGGCCCGTCCGGACGGCGGCCGACCGCAGGCACCCGCGAACGGTGCCGACCGCAGGCTCCCGCGGAGGTAACGCGCATGACCACCCGACCCACCCGCCGTTCCGGCCGCCGCAGGCGCAGCCGCAAGGGGACGATCATCGGGGCCTCGGCGGTCGCCGCCGCCCTGGTCGCGGGCGGGACGGTGGTGCTCGCCTCCTCGGCCAGCGCCGCCCCGCTCGGCGCCGTCTACAGCCGGACCAGCAGCTGGGACACCGGCTACACCGGCCAGTACCTGGTCACCAACCCGGCCGCCGATCCGATCGAGGACTGGACGCTCAGCTTCGACCTGCCGGCCGGCGCGAAGATCGACTCGCTCTGGAACGCCACCTTCACCGTCGCCGGACAGCACGTCACCGTCAGGCCGGAGGCCTGGAGCAAGCGGCTGGACCCGGGGAAGGGCGTGGTGGTCGGCTTCGTCGCCCAGGGCGCCGGCCCGGCGCAGGCCGAGCCCGGGAACTGCCTGATCAACAACGCCTCCTGCACGGCCGGCGAGAGCCCCGCGCCCACCCCCTCCGGACGCCCGACCACCACCCCCACGGTGGCGCCCACCGGCTCGGCCTCGCCCACCGCGACCGCGACGGCCGGTCCGACCGCCACTGCCACTGCCACGGCCACCGGGAAGCCGACCCCGACCGCCACCGCGAAGCCGACCGCCACCCCGACCGCCACCCCCACGGTGACCGGTGTGCCCGTCCCCCCGGCCGGCACCGGGGGCGGCTTCGCCCCGTACGTCGACACCTCGCTCTACCCGCCCTACGACCTGGTCGCCACCGCCAAGGCCACCGGGGTGAAGCGGTTCACCCTCGCCTTCGTGGTCTCCGGCGGCGGCTGCGTACCCAAGTGGGGCGGGGTCAGCGACCTGTCCGCCGACGCGGTGGCCGCCCAGATCGGCGCCCTGCGCGCGATCGGCGGCGACGTCCGGGTCTCCTTCGGCGGCGCCAACGGCAGCGAGCTGGCCCTGGCCTGCGGCTCCACCGCGGACCTGGCCGCCGCGTACCGCACGGTGATCGACGCGTACGGCGTGACCCGGCTCGACTTCGACGTCGAGGGCGGTGCGATCGACGACACCGCCGCCAACACCCGGCGGGCCCAGGCCGTCGCCCAGCTCCAGCGCGAGGCCGCCGCGAAGGGCAGTCCGCTCGACGTCTCCTTCACCCTGCCCGCGCTGCCCTCCGGCCTGACCCAGGACGGCGTCGACCTGGTCGCCGGTGCCAAGGCCGCCGGCGTCGCGATCGGTGCCGTCAACATCATGGCCATGGACTTCGGCGACGGCGTCGCCCCCAACCCGCAGGGGCGGATGGGCACGTACGCGATCGCCGCGGCCACCGCCACCCAGGCCCAGGTCAAGAGCGTGCTGGGGCTGGACGACGCGGCCGCCTGGCGCAAGGTCGCGGTCACCCCGATGATCGGCGTCAACGACGTCGCCAGCGAGGTCTTCACGGTGGCCGACGCCGAGCAGCTGGCCGACTTCGCGGCCGGCAAGCACCTCGCCTGGCTGGCCATGTGGTCCGGGACCCGGGACAAGGCCTGCGCCGGCGGCGCCAGGCCCACCGCGGACGCCAGTTGCAGCAGCATCGTCCAGCAGCCGCTGGACTTCACCCGGGCCTTCGGCCGCTACACCGGCTGAGGCCCCCGCGCCGGGCTCCGGCCCCTCGGACCGCCCCGGCCGCCCGTGCTCAGCCCGCAGCCGGGCACGGTCGGTCGGGGCATTGTCGGTCGGGGCACTGTCGGTCAGGGCACGGTCGGTCGGGGCACTGTCGTCACTGCGAGTAGTCGATCGCGCCCAGGACGGGATGGGTCGCATCCGGTATCGTCGCTGGTTGGCCGAGCGGTGGACGGAGTGGACAGGTGACAGCGGTACAAGACGAGCGCAGCCCGGTGCGGACCGTATCCGCCCCGTCGCCCGCTCCCCTGTCCGACCGGCTGCGCGTCGCGC
This sequence comes from Kitasatospora sp. NPDC059088, assembly GCF_042738155.1. NCBI lineage: Bacteria > Bacillati > Actinomycetota > Actinomycetes > Kitasatosporales > Streptomycetaceae > Kitasatospora > Kitasatospora sp. NPDC059088. The sequence continues at coordinate 62,596 of NZ_JBHYGR010000008.1, forward strand.
TCGGTGCCCCCGTGCGCGCAGTGCGTGAGGCCCCCCGCCGCCCGATGCTGATCGCCTCGTCCGTGGCGCTGCTGTCGCTGGTCGTGTACGCAGTGGTCCGCCACTTCGTCCACACCTCGATGGTCGACATGATCGTCTACCGGGCCGAGGGCGCCGCCGTCGCCAACGGCACCGACCTCTACGCGCTGCGCGTCACCGAGTGGAACCTCCCCGCGACCTACCCCCCGTTCGCGGCCATGCTGTTCGTCCCGACCACCTGGCTGCCGATCCCCGTCCTCCGCGTGGTGATCACTCTCGGCAACCTCGGGCTGCTCGCGCTGATGTCCCACCTGTCCTTCAAGCTGGTCGGCTGGCCGCGCCGCGAACTCCGGCCGATCGGTGTGGTCCTGATCACCGGCCTCGGCGTCTGGCTCGAACCCGTCTTCACCACGCTCCGGTACGGCCAGATCAACCTCGCGCTCGGCTGCCTGATCCTCTGGGACCTCACCCGGTCCGACGCCCACCGCAGCAAGGGCATCGCGATCGGCATCGCCGCCGGGATCAAGCTCACCCCCGGCCTGTTCGCCGTCTACCTGCTGATCACCGGCCGGGTCCGGGCCGCCTTCACCGCCGGCCTCACCTTCCTCGGCACCTTCCTGATCGGCGCGCTCTTCCTCCCCGACGCCACCTGGGGCTTCTGGACCAAGTACCTCTACGACTCCTCCCGGGTCGGCAAGACCGAGATCGTCGACAACCAGTCGCTGCGCGGCGCCTTCGCCCGGCTGCTGCACAGCGCCGACCCCGGCTTCCTCGCCACCCTCGGGGCGGGCCTGGCCGCGGTGGCCGGCCTCGCCGTCGCCGCCTGGGCCGTCCGCAGCGGCCGCTGGCTGCCCCGGGCCGAGGCCTGGGGCTTCTGCGTCACCGCCGTCACGGCCGTGCTGATCTCGCCGATCAGCTGGACCCACCACTGGGTCTGGTGCGTGCCGGTCCTCGTGCTGCTGGCCGCCGAGGCCTCCGTCGAGCGCGCCCGCCCGGCCGGCGTCCGCCGACTGCGCTGGCGGGCCGCGTTCTGGGCCACCCTGCTGGCCTTCCTGTCCTTCGCGATGTGGGCCGCCAAGCCGGTCGGCGCGGCCGTGCTCCACATGTCACCGCTGAACCAGCTGCCGACCTCGATCTATCCGTGGGTCGGCCTCTGCTTCCTGCTCGCCGCCGCCATCCGGATAAGGGCACGTCGGCGCTCGGCCGGTGCCCCGCTGGTCCGGCTGCCCGGACAGCGCGACGGCGACGGCGGCCCGGACGCCGCCCGCGGTCGTCAGCAGGCCCCCGCGGCCCGCTGAGCCGGCGGGGGCTCTCCGTACGCTCCGCAGCCTCCGCACGCTCCGCAGCCTCCGTACGCTCCGCAGCCTCCGTACGCTCCGTACGCTCCGTACGTTGCGGCGTGCGACCGGCACGACCGGCACGACCCGCATGGCCCGCATGGCCCGCACGTCTACGCGAGCAGCTCGGCGAGCGAGCCGTCCATGTCGAGGGCGGCCAGCTCGCTGCCCGGCGGGACCAGCCGGTGCGCCCGCTCCAGCCAGGCCGCGACGACCGGCAGCGGCGCCTCCAGCAGCGCGTCCCCGGCCGGGGAGCTCAGCGCCATGCACAGCACGCTGCGCCGGCCCGAACGGGTCGGCCAGATCCGCACGTCGCCCTGGCCGCACGGGCGGAAGGTGCCCTCGACCAGCAGCTCGCGGGCGAACACCCAGGTCACCGGGGAGCCGGTGTCCAGGTGGAAGGTGATGTACACGGCGTACGGGTCGTGGCTGCCGTAGGTCAGCCGGGCCGGGACGGGGACGCTGTGCTCCGGGGAGAGCACCAGGTTCAGCTCCAGCTCGTGCTCCACGACGCTGACGGGGCGGTCCATGATCGTCTTCCTCTCTGCCTTCGGTTCGTGCCCGCTTCCGGGCCCTGTGACCTTTGAGAGGGCGGTCCGCGCCGGTTCTTACACACGTTTCCGGGATTTCTCCGGGAAGTTTCGGGCGGCGGGGTGTGGCGGTCCCGCCGCGCGTGGGCCCCTACCCCGGGCGGGCCTCCGCTGTCCGGGGAATCGTCAACTTTCCTTGGGGGCTCCGGCGAGGTACTACCCTTTGTAACTGTCCGGCGACTGTCCGCCTTCGGTGGCGCCCCCACGTGCCCCGAGCGCCCCGTACGCCCCGGGGTGTGCGCGGGCGCGGCGTGGCCCTGTGCTCGGACCGACCCGGTTCCGACCACGTTTCGATCTTTGGATCTGCCGAGGCCCGCCCCTCAACGGCCCTCGTCAAGGCCCGACAGGAGAGAAGACCCCCATGACGGACCGCTCCTTCGCCGCCGGCGGCGACCCGGCCGTCGCACCCGAGCCCGGCTACTACGCCGACCCGTCCATCCCCGGGTTCGTCCGCTACTGGGGCGGCTCGGCCTGGGTGCCGGGCACCAGCCGGCCCGCCCCCGTCGAGGGCGAGGTGCTGCAGCCGCCCCGGTACGCCACCCGGCGGCCCGCCCCCGCCCCCGCCCCCGCCCCCGCCCCCGACGTCGCGGCGGCGCGGGTGGTGCCGCCACCGGTGGTGCCGGTGCCGCCGGCGCGGTCGGAGTCGCCGGTGCCGCTGGTCGTGCCGGTGCCTTTGTCCGTGCCTGTTTCTGCGCCGGTGTCCGTGCCTGGTTCTGCGCCGGGGCCGGTGCCGGTGGTGCCCGTGCTGGACGGGCGGGAGGCTCCGGGGGCAGGGGACACCGGGCCGGTGTACCTGGACCAGACCACGGGCGGGGCGTCCTTCGTGGTCGGGCCGCGGGTCGCCGAGGTGATCGGCGGGCCGGTGTTCCGGATCGTCGAGCCCGCGCTGGAGGAGGCTCCCGGGGTGGGCGGTGCCGCCGAGGCCGGTGCCGGTGCCGACGCCGGAGCCTCGGGGTGGCAGGCGGATCCGCGGGCGCAGCGGGGCCTGATGGAGACCGGTGGGGCCCCGCGCTGGGTGTCCTGGGGGGTGCTTCCGGGGGCGCTCGAGGAGGAAGAGGGGCGTGCGGAGGGGGAGCGCGCTGCGGTTGCCGTGGAGGTGGCGGCGGCTGTCGCGCCCGCCATGACGGGCGCGGTCCGCGAGGTGGCGGCGCCGACCGCCGGGGCAGCCGTCGAACCGGCGGCCCAGGTGGTGGCCGAAGTGGCGCCCGGGCCCGGAGCGGGGGCCGGTCCCGGGTCGGCGCCGGTCCCGGCCGTCGTCGCCGCGTTGCCGGTGGTGCGGCCGGCCCGGGAGTCCGCCGTCCGTCGCCGACCGGCATCCCCGGCGCCCCTGGTGCCCGCCGGGCTGGGGCGGCGGCTGGCGGCCCGGGCGGTGGACGCCGCGGTGCTGCTGGTGGTCGCCGTCGCGGCCGGGATCCCGCTCGGCAGCTCGGTCTCCGACCACCTCCAGCAGAAGGTCGACCAGGCCAGGATGGCCAGCTCCCTCGCCCGCCGCCACGTGCAGGTCTGGCTGGTCGACGACGTGGTGCTGGCCAAGGTCGCCGCCCTGCTCGGCATCCTGGTGTTCGTCAGCCTCGTCTACGAGGTGCTGCCGATCGCCCGGACCGGCCAGACCTTCGGCAAACGCCTGGCCCGGATCCGGGTGGTGGACGCCGGTGCCCCCGGCGGACGGACCACCCGGCTGAGCCTCGGCCGCTCGCTGCTGCGGTGGGTCGTCCGGCAGCTCGGCACGGTGCTGCTGCTCGGCCTGGTCTGGCCGGTGTTCGACCGGTCGGCCCGGCGCGGCTGGCAGGACCGGGCGGCCCGGACCAGGGTGGTCCGCAGCTGAGCCGGCCGTTGCGGTCCTGGGTGCCCGGGTGCCCGGGTGCCCAGGTGCCCGGGTGGCGTTCGCCGGGTCGCCGATCGAGCTGCGTGACAGCAAAACGGACAAAATGTCCCAAAAGCTGAGAATCCTCGATGTTCTACTCGGGGGATGAGCACCCACGACCCCTCAGGCCCCCAGCCGGAGGGGGGCGGTCCGCCCTCCTTCGACAAGCAGCCCCCCACCCCGGGCGGCGGCACGCCGGACGGCGAACCGCCACGACCCGCCCCGTCCGGCGCCCCCGGGGAGGGCCCCGGCGCCTACCAGGGCAGCTACGGCGGACCGACCCCCGGTCAGAACCCCTACGGCCAAACGCCCTACGGCGGACAGCCCTACGACCAGCCCCCACCCGGCCACGGCCCCGACTCCGCCCCGTACGGCACCCCCAGCGGCGGACCCGTCCCCGGCATGCCGCCGATCGGCACCTGGCCCAAGCGGATCGTCGCCCGCCTCATCGACTACGTCCTGATGCAGGCCATCGGCGTCATCGTCATCGGCCCCTTCGTCGACCTCAGCACCCGGGAGGGCACCACCGAGGCCTTCTGGCTCGGCTGCGCCGTCTACCTCGTCTACGAGGCGCTGATGCTCAGCCGGGACGGCCAGACCCTCGGCAAGAAGGCCATGAAGATCCGCGTCGCCATGCTGATCGACGGCAACTCGCCGACGCAGTCCGCCGCGTGGACCCGGGCCGCCGTCTACATCCTCCCGGCCGTGCTCTGCTGCGCCGCCGTGTGGTGGGTCATCGACGGCCTCTTCGGCGTCTTCGACAAGCCCTACCGGCAGTGCCTCCACGACAAGGCCGCGAAGACCGTCGTGGTCACCACCGAGATCTGACCGCGACAGCGCTGATCCGTCGCCCCGTCGCCCCGTCGACCCGTCGATCAGCTGATCGGCGGATCAGCGCTGCCGGGCGTACTCGCGCCCGGCAGCGGCCGCGGAGGCCCCGGAGCGGTCGCCGACCGCCGCCGAGCGGGCGGACACCGCCATCGAGAGCACCGTCACCACGGTGCCGAGCGCCAGCGCGAACCCCACCAGCACCGCGACCTCCAGGACGCCCGAGGCGCCCGAGACGGCCAGCAGCGCCACTGTGGTGGCGACGACGGTGAACGAGCCGAGGCAGAACTGGGCAGCGGACGGACGTGGCATGGCGGGGGGTCCTTCGCACGTCGGGGGAAACGGGCGGGAATGATGCCGGTGCCAGAAGTCCTACCCGGCAAGGGAGTTCGGCACGACCAGGCTAGCCCGCGAGGCCGGGGGCACAGGGGGCGCACGGGCTCACCCCGGGGTCGTCCGCACCCCTCGGTACGGTGGAACCCGTCCGACACCACGCAGACCCGGGGGAACCGACCGTGCCCATCCCCACCGACTGGCCCACCACCGAGGCCCAGGCGCTCGCCGAACAGGAACGACTGCGGCCGCTCGTCCGCGCCCAGGACGACGGCACCCCCGGCCCGCTCATCGCCGGAGTCGACGTCGCCTACGACGACGACCACGACCTCGTCGTCGCCGCCGCCGTCCTCCTCGACCGGGACACCCTGGACGTCGTCGAGGAAGCCACCGCCGTCGGCCGGATCGCCTTCCCCTACGTCCCCGGACTGCTAGCCTTCCGCGAACTCCCCGCCGTCCTCGACGCGCTGGCCGCCCTCACCCGCACCCCCGACACCGTCGTCTGCGACGGATACGGCCTCGCCCACCCCCGCCGCCTCGGCCTCGCCAGCCACCTCGGCGTCCTCACCGGACTGCGCACCCTCGGCGTCGCCAAGACCCCCTTCACCTTCGACCACCACGACCCCGAGGCCGCACGCGGCTCCTGGACCCCGCTCACCGACCCCGTCACCGGCGAAGAGGTCGGCCGCGCGGTGCGCACCCAGCCCGGCGTCAAACCCGTCTACGTCTCCGTCGGCCACCGCATCGGCCTCGACACCGCCGTCCGCACCACCCTCGACCTCGCCCGCCGCTACCGCCAACCCGAGACCACCCGGCACGCCGACTCCCTCTGCCGCCGCGCCCTCGCCGAAGCCCTGCAGACCAGGACGCCCTCGAACTGACCGTGCACCGGGCGGGGTTCCGACCCGGTGTGTTAGACATGGGACACCGGGGCCCGGGCCCCGAAGGCCAGGAACGGACGCACGGGGGGCGCCGCAATGGGAACAGGGACCGGTTCGACCGGCGGGGCCAACCAGGGCTACCGGGTCGAGATCGAGCAACTGCGCACGTTCGCCGGGCAGGTACGGCTGCTGTTGAAGGAATTCGAGAAGGACGCCAACGGCAGCACCACCCACGGACGCAGCGGCATCGGCAAGACCGCCTTCGGCACCTTCGCGGAGGCGACGGAGATCCACGGCCGCTACAGCACCATGCGGGACGCCCTGCGGGACGTGCTGAACCAGCTCCAGCAGGCGATCGATCAGGCCCAGAAGAAGGCAGAACTCACCGCGACCAACTACGAGGAGCAGGACCAGCACGTGGGCACGAAGCTCAAGCTGGCCGGCGACGGTTGGTCCGTGTCCGATCCCTCGGCCACCAGCCAGGTCGCGTACCAGGCCAACCAGGTCCCGTCCCGGCGTGGCAACGCCACCATCTGACCGATCGCCCGACCGGAGGTGAACAACCCGTGACCTACACCGATTTCACCAAGTACAGCCATGCCGATCTCCGCACGATGGCACAGGCCCTCGACCCCGGCGCGGTGATGGCCGCCGGCGACCCCTGGCGCAAGGCGGCGACCACGCTCAAGGAGATCCGCAAGACCCTCACCAACGTGAGCACCGAGGCGGCCACCTCCTGGGAGGGCACCAGCAGCGACTCCTTCCACACCTCGATGCTGACCCTCGCCACCAACATCAACGAGGCCGCCGCGTACGCCAACGACGCGGCCAACACGCTGCACAACATGTCCGAGGCGATGGCGACGGCCAAGCGCACCATGCCCGAGGAACCGGGCAGCTGGGACCAGTTCAAGGACAAGGTCGGGGACTTCTTCAGCAGCGAGGACGACCACATCCAGCTCACGGACCAGAAGAAGGCCGAAGCGGCAGCCGTCATGCAGACCCTCGCGATGCACTACCGCATCGCGACACCTGCCTTGAAGGCTCCGCCGTTGCCGGATTCCAAGCGGCGGGTGACGGTCGACGATCCTGACTCGGGGGCGCAGAACGACCAGAGTGGGGCGGCAGCCATGGCGGCTGCAGTCGTGTCGGGAACGTCCTTCGGAGCCGGGGGTACGACGCGGTCGGCAACTGTCACTGCACCACAGCGGCCCAGGTCTGCTGCTCCATCGATGGTGTCCGGCTCTGCATCACGGAGCGTGGCCGTCCCGACTGACTCTGGGATCAAGGGGGGTACGCCGCAAGCCTCGCCGAGGCCGTCGACCGCCGAGAGTCGTGGTCCTGGTGCGGGTATCTCGGGTGCTCCGGTCTCCTCTCCGAGTGGGAGTGTGCCGAGCCCTGTCACCTCGGGGACCCAGACGTCCGGTCTGAACACGACGACACCCACAGGTCCGGGGAACGGACCGATCGTTGGCGGTGGTGGTCAGGCAACCGCAAGCCCTACGAGGCCGACCACGCCGAGTTCTCCGGTTGCCTTCGGCATCGGCGGCAAGGAGTTCCCTGGCGGCGCCACGCCGGTGGAGGGCACGAGCCCACGCGAGGGGCGAGCCGTCGCTACCGGCCGCGGCGATGCAGCCTACCCGGGGGCCGGAGCCGGGGGCCGGGGGGTGTCCGGCGCCAAACAGATCGGTGGATCTCTGGCCCGACCTGGTGGGGCTGTCCGTGAGACAGCGCCTCCGGCTCCTGGGACGGGAGGCAAGCAGGCCTTCACGGAGGGCGGGTCCGGGCTGGGGGCTCGGAGTCGGCTAGGCGTCGAACCTGGGTCCCGTGGCCCAGGCGTCATGTCTCCCGGGATGCCGATGAGTGAGGCACAGCGCCGGAAGAAGGACCGAGGTAAGGACGGCAAGCGGCCGGACTACCTCGTTGAAGACGAGGAGACCTGGGCGTCGGACAAGCGGGCCAATCCGAACGTGGTGGAATGAGACCGGTCCGCAAGCGGACGAGTGATCTGATCGCATCCCGCAGGTCGGTGATCTGCGGGATGCCTCGTTGAGTGGGGTGACCGGATTTGGCGAGCCGCTGGTTGGCGCGCGGTGCAGTGACTCTCGCCGCTGGGGCACTGATGTCGGGTGTCGCTGTACCGACGGCATCTGCTGACCAGATCAGGGACCAGCAGTGGGCTCTGAAGACCTTCGAAGCAGAGGCGAAGGTCTGGGCGGTGAGCGAGGGCGACGGGGTGGTCGTCGCGGTGATCGACACTGGGGTGAACCAAGATCACCAGGATCTTGCCGGGCAGGTGCTTCCCGGGGCGGACTTCTCCGGAGGGAACACGGACGGTCGTGTGGACAGCGACGGGCACGGCACCGGGATGGCAAGCCTGATCGCAGGTCATGGCCACGGGGCGCAGGCCGGGGTCATGGGGTTGGCCCCGAAGGCGAAGATCTTGCCGGTGAAAGTGGGGACGGCCGGCGACGGCCCCAGTGCTCAGCCGACCCTCGACTCTCAACAGCACGATCTGGCAGATGCAATTCGATTTGCGGCGGACCATGGTGCGAAGGTCGTCAATGTCTCCCTCGCGGGTGACTCCCGCTTCGACTCAAATCTGCGGAACGCCGTCAACTATGCCGTCTCGAAAGACGTTGTGCTGGTCGCCGGGACGGGCAACACCGGGGCGCAGAACGATGTCCAGTATCCGGCTGCTTTCCCGGGGGTAGTGGCCGTAGGGGCGGTGGATTCCAGCGGGGGTGTGTGGGAGAAGTCCACAGCCGGCCCAGAGACCACGCTCGTCGCGCCCGGTGTGAAGATCTACCGTGCCACGGCGAAGTCCTCGACGAGTTACAGCGAGGCGAGCGGCACTTCGGACTCCACCGCCTACGTATCCGCCACTGCCGCGCTCATCCGCTCCAAGTACCCCACCCTGTCCGCGGGGCAGGTGATCAACCGGTTGATCAAATCCGCCACCCCGCCTGCCAACGGCACGGTGGTGCCCAACAACCACTACGGCTACGGCCTCCTTGCCCCAGGGAAGGCGTTGGAGCCGAACCCCGCGGTGGACAACGGGCCCAAGGAGAACCCCTTGGTGAAGCGGCCAGAGTCGAAGGGCGCACCGCCGAGCGATGACGACACCGACGCGACCGACCAGCCCTCGGCCGTTCCCGGGGCCACGTCCGGCGGTGAGGGTGGTGATGGCACTGGGCTGGTGATCGTCGCTGGTGCTGCCGGTGTGGTGGTGGTCGGGGTGTCGGTGGTTGCGGTGCTGGTGAGGAGGGGCCGGAGACGGAGGATGGCAGAGGGGCCGTTTCCGCCGCAGTCGCCCTACGGTGGCGCAGGTCAGTGAGTGCTGAGCCAGCAGACGGACGGGTGATCTGATCGCATCCCCGCAGGTCGGTGATCTGCAGGATGCCTCGTTGAGTGGGGTGACCGGGGTTGACGAGCCGCTCGTTGGCACGTGGTACGGCGGTCCTTGCGGCTGGGGCGCTGGTCTGGGCCGTCGCCGCGCCGGCGGCTCTGGCCGATGAGGTCAGGGACAAGCAATGGGCTCTCAAGACCTTCCAGGCCGACGCGAAGGTCTGGCCGGTGAGTCAGGGCGAGGGTGTCACTGTTGCGGTGATCGACAGCGGGGTGAATCCGGACCACCATGACCTGATCGGGCAGGTGCTTCCGGGGGCTGACTTCTCCGGTGCCAAGTCGGACGGTCGTACTGACACGGACGGTCACGGTACTGGCATGGCGAGCCTGATCGCGGGCCACGGACACGGCGCCCAAGCCGGAGTGATGGGGCTGGCTCCCAAGGCGAAGATCCTGCCGGTGAAGGTGCGCACGAGTGACGGCGGTCCTGTTCCCGGCCAGAACGACCTGGCGGCGGCGATCCGCTTCGCGGTGGACAACCAGGCGAAGGTGATCAATATGTCCATCGTGGGATCGTCGCGCTTCGACACCCAGGCGCGGAAGGCCGTTGCGTACGCGGTGTCGAAGGACGTCGTCCTGGTCGCGGGTACGGGCAACGACGGTTCGACCCAGGGGGTCGGGTACCCGGCGGCCTTCCCAGGGGTAGTGGCCGTAGGGGCAGCGGACTCCAAGGGGGTCGTCTGGGACGACTCCACCTCAGGCTCCGAGACCACGCTCATCGCACCTGGCGTGGGGATCTACCACGCCTCGGTGAAATCGCCGACGAGCTATGTGACCGCCGACGGCACGTCCGATTCCACCGCCTACGTCTCGGCCACCGCGGCGCTCATCCGGTCCAAGTATCCGAGCCTGTCCGCCGGGCAGGTGATCAACCGGATGATCAAGTCGGCGACACCTCCCGCAGACGGTACGGCGGTGCCGAACAACCGCTATGGCTACGGAACGGTGTCCCCGGCAAGGGCATTGGAGCCGAACTCCGCTGTGGACAACGGGTCGACGGACAACCCGTTGGTGAAGCGGCCGGAGACGAAGGGCGCGCCGCCGGTCGACGACGACAGCGACGCGACGGACGCGCCGTCCGTGGCGCCCGTGGTGCCTGAGGCCGGCGGCAGCAGCGGCAGTGGGCTGGTGATCGGCGTCGGTGCGGCCGGTGTTGTGGTGGTGGGGGCGGTGGTCGCCGCGGTGGTGCTGCGGCGGCGGGGGCGGCGGGGGGTTGAGGGGGCGCCGTACGGTGGGGGCGGTCAGTGAGTGCTGAGCCAGTCGTCGCGTAGGGCGGCCATGTGGAGGACGTCCCAGTAGCGGTCGTCCCAGTGGTGGGCCTGGCGGGCGCGGCCTTCGAGGACGAAGCCGGCCTTGGTGTAGGCGCGGGCGGCGCGTTCGTTGTACTCGAAGACGTCGAGGTGGACGCGGTGGAGGCCGACGGTGGCGAAGGCGTGGCGGAGGACCAGGACGGTGGTCTCGGTGCCGATGCCGCGGCCGACGCTGTCGGGGGTGAGGGCGATCCGGTAGTCGGCGGAGTTGTTGTCCGGGTCGACGTTGGTGAGGGCGGTGTCGCCGAGGAAGCGGCCGGTGGTCGGGTCCTCGACGGCGAGGTCGAGCCGGTCGGGGTGGTCGGCGCGGGTGGCGCACCACTGGGCGATCTGGTCGCGGGTGAAGGCGGTGCGGGTGCCGGTGAGGCGGTTGGTCTCCTGGTCGGTGCAGTGCGCCCACAGCGGGTCGGTGTGCCGGGCCGCCAGGGGGACGAGGCGGATGGTGGGGCCGTGCAGGGTGGGTTTCACCGCGAGGGCTGAGAGGTCCGTGGCCATGGTGCCCAGGATGCCCGGTGGGGCCGGTTCGTGCCGGGATTTTCGGTGCGGGGCCTATGCGGCGACGGCGATCTGCTGCCGGTGGTGGGTGGGGGTGGTGAGTTGGTCGACGATGGCGAGGGCGAGGTCGGCCTGGGCGATCCGGGGGCCGAGGACGTGGGGGCCGCCGATCCGGTAGCGGCCGGTGCCGGGGGCGGTGCGGTCGAGGTCCATGGGCGGGGTGACGACGACCCAGTCGAGGGTGGCGGGGGAGTCGTGGAGCAGGTCGAGGGCGGCGGAGTGGCCGAGGGAGAAGGTGCGGTAGGCGTCGGGGAAGGCGGGGTCGTCGTGGACGGCGACGCCGGGGGCGGTCTGCAGGGTGGTGGCGATGCCGACGCTGAGCAGCCGGGGGACGCCGGCGCGGCCGAGGCCGTCGACGAGGGCGCTGGTGGCGGCGCGGTAGAACTCGGTGGACGGGGTGTCGGGGGTGTAGACGGAGCTGACGGCGGCGGGGTGTCCGGGGGCGGTGGCGGCGACGGCGGCCGGGTCGGTGACGTCACAGCGCACCAGGGTGACGCCCCCGCCGGCGAGGTCGGCGTGGCGCTCGGGGTCGCGGACGGCGGCGGTGACGGTGAGGCCGCAAGTGGGCCTGGCGGATCATCCGTTGCCTGGAGGGCGGGCCGCGCCGGTTCTCGGAGCTGCGGGTGCCGTTGGCGGGCATCACGGCGAAGGTGCTGGCGGAGTCGCTGCGTTCGATGGAGCAGGACGGCGCGGTGGTCCGGACCGAGTACGCGGAGAATCCGCCGCGGGTCGAGTACGCGCTGACGCCGTTGGGGCGGACCCTGCTGGGGCCGATGGACGCGGTGTGCGAGTGGAGCCGGGAGAATCTGGGCAGCCTGCTGGCGGCCCGGCTGGAGTACGAGCGGGCCGGGGGCTGATCGCGCCGGGGCTGATCGTGCCGCGCACCGCTCGGACGGGTGCCGATCGGACGGGCGCCGGCCTGGCAGCATTTCGGCGGTCGCTGGCGGCCTTGGCGCTGGTGGGGCCGGGTGCGGGGCGGCCATGCTGGGCCCATGAGCACTCCTGACCAGCACCTCGCGAACCCCGTCGACGCCAGCACTTCCGCCCCGGGCACCCCCGCCCCGGGCACCCCCGCCCCCAGCGCCCCGGACGCGATCGTCCCGGACGCCAAGGACTGGACCTGGGTGCTCGAACGCGCCTGCCCCGACTGCGGGTTGGACACTCCGGCGGTGGCCCCGACGGAGGTCGCCGCGATGGTCCGGGCGAACGCCGAGGCCTGGCTGGCGGTGCTGGCGGGGGACGAGGACGGGCTGCGCCGTCGGCCGGCTCCGGGGGTGTGGTCGGACCTGGAGTACGCCTGCCACGTCCGGGACGTCTTCCGGCTGTTCCTGGTCCGGCTGGACCTGATGCTCGACCAGGACGGCCCGCTCTTCCCGAACTGGGACCAGGACGAGACCGCGGTCGCCGAGCGCTACCGGGAGCAGCGGCCGCAGGTGGTGGCCGGGGAGCTGGCGGAGGCCGCGGCGGCGTTGGCGGCGGCGTTCGGGGCGGTGTCGGGGGAGCAGTGGGAGCGGACCGGGAGCCGCAGCGACGGGGCGCGCTTCACCGTCGGGTCCTTCGCCCGCTACCTGATCCACGACCCGGTGCACCACCTGTTCGACGTGACGGGCGAGCGGGTCTGACCCCGGTCGCCGCGGTTCACCAGCCGGAGGCCTCGCGGAGCATGGTGCGCCGGAGCCGGCCCGCGACGCTGGCGGTGTCGGTACCGATGACGTCGGCGATCTCGGGGGCGGCGAGGCCGACGACGTAGTGCAGGATCGCCAGGTCGTCGTCGGCGGGGTGGCGGTCGGGGACGGGGATCTCCTGCGGGGTGTGTTCGGCGACGGTGCCGCGCAGGATCTGCCAGGCGAGCGCGGTCGGGTTGGGGCTGGTGAGCAATTCCCGCCACTGGACGGCGATTTCGGCGAACGCCTGTTGGACGGCGGTGGCCGCTTCGGCGTGCTCGGTCAGCCACACCCGGGCGTAGCTGAGGTACCGGGGGCGGTGGAGTTCGCAGAAGGCCGCGAACTCCAGCGGTACGTCCTCCGGTTCGCCGGGCCCCGGGGGTGGCTCGGCGGCGCTCGTGTGACGGTTGGTCATCTCGTCTTCTCGGAAGGGGAGATGGGTTTCTGACGGTCGATCATCTGTGCTCACTCTACGGTAGGCCCTCGGTGCGCTGGGTGACCAATCCGATGGAATGCCTGGAACCCGCTGCGGCGCGTCCGGTTCCGGTGACGGGCGGTGCGGCGCGGCGGCGGTACTGCCGGTGGAGGCCGGTGAAGGGCCGGTCGAGGGCCGGTCGAGGGCTGGTGGTGGGTCGACCGGGGCCGCCGGGGCCCGGCCGGGGGAGTGCTGCACAGTGGTGCGGTGGCGCGGGTGCGAGCGTGTCGCAGCTGGTCAGGGGGTGTGGGACGGCAGGGGTCGCACGGCAGTTGAGGTGCCACCGTAGGGCCTGCCGGGTCCGGCGTCCACGCCCAGGGCGCGAAGCCGGGGCCGCACAACCGTCTGCGCAACCGCGCTCACGACGGGGGTTGCGCCGGGCCGGATGGCGGGGGGTGCGTCGAAAGCGCCCCGGCGGCCTGCGGCGACCGGGGCGCGGATCGGGGCGGGGAGGTGCCGCCCGGTCAGGGGGTCGGCCGGGCCTCCGTGGGGGCGATCAGGTCGTCGGCGGTGTTGCCGCGTTCGACCTGGGCGGGGAAGGACTCGACGGCCCGGCGCCGGGCCAGCTGGGCGGCCGTCGCGGCCGCTGCCGCGGCAGCCGCGGCGGCTCCGGCGGCGGCCTCCTCGCGCTCGCACCGGTGGGTGCCGGGCGCTGCGGTGGCCTGTGCGGCCGAGGGGTGACCGGCTGTGGCGTGTGCGCCCGCCGGAAACCCGTTGGCCGGATGCCCGTTGGTCGGGTGTCCGTTGGTCGGGTGTCCGTTGGTCTGGTGTCCGTTCGCCGGGTGGCTGTTGGCGAGGTGGCCGTTCGCCTGGTGTCCGCCCGCCGGATACCCGTTCGCCGCATGGCCGACGGCGTGCTGTCCGGCGGCGTGCGCCCCTCCGGCGTGCGTCGCGCCCGTGCGCGCCCCCGCCGCGCGTCGTCGGCGCCCGAGTTCCGCCCGTTCGGCGTGTTCCTCGGCCGCCTGTCTAGCGGCCAGGTAGGCCTGGACGGCGGCCATGCCGTAGACCGGCTGGATGAGCTGGTGGCCCTTGAAGAAGGGTCTGGCCGGGGCGAACCCGGCGGCGACCACGAGGTCGCGGATCTCTGCTATCTCGGCCTCGCTCCGGGCGGTGAAGCGGACCTCCCAGCCCTTCTTGTACGTATGGCCCTTCTCGCCGCTGCGGCGGGCCGGATCCGGGCGGCGGACGTACCCGGGCAGACGGCCGAGGCGGAGCTGGGCCGCGCGGAGGCCGGCGGTCTCGTCACGTGACATGACGTAAGCCTAGGCAATCCCGGAAGCGCGTTTGACGCCCCGGGGGTCCCTCGCCGTATGCCCTTGATCACTCTGGGTCAGACGACCAGGTCGGCGATCGTTTCCGATCAAACACGATAGCCATATGAACGTCATTTACTCCAAATGAGTGAGGGTATGAGGACTTTAGTGCAGGCTGATCCCGGTTTCGCGACGGTTGAGTAACAGTGCGTCAGGCAGTGGCACGGGGGGCGTGGCGGTTGGGGATGGTGGGCGCATGAACGAACGTAGTGAGCGATTCGTCGAGGGGCGCGCATGAGCTACCGGATCCCCTCGCCGCCGCCGTCCCTGGAGGAGCTGGCGAAGCGTCAGCAGAACGTCGTCACCGCGAGCCAGCTGCGCGCCCGGGGCGTGCCGGCCCGGGTCATCACCGAGCACTGCCGCCACGGCGGCCCCTGGCAGCGGCTGCTGCCCAGGGTCTACCTGCTCCAGTCCGGCGAGCCCACCCCGGAGCAGCGGATGTGGGCCGCGCTGCTGTACGCGGCGCAGAACGGCCGGGAGGAGGGCCGCCGGGAGGGTGCGGTGATCACCGGGGCGGCCGCGCTGGCGCTGTACGGCTTCGCCGCCGTGCCCCGGCTGCCCGCGGTGACCGGGGTGGACGTCCTGGTGCCCCGCCAGCGTCGGCTCAAGGACGCCGGCGAGGTGCGGATCCGGCGCACCGAACGGGAGTTGGTGGCCCGCTCGGTCCACGGGCTGGCCTGCGCTCCGGTGGCCCGGGCGGTCGCCGACGCGCTGGCCGAGTGGACGGCGGACGGGCTCCCGGTGGACGCTCCGGTGCCGGTGCGCGAGGTGCTCCGGGAGGCCGTCGCCCGCCCGGAGAACCGCTGCACGGTGCGGGAGTTGGCCGCCGAGCTGGTCGAGTCGGGGCTGACCGGGGAGCCCCGGGTGCGGGCCGCGCTGGACGAACTCCTGGCCGCCGAGCGGGAGTTCGTGCTGGAGCGGGTCGACCGGCTGGTGGACGAGTGGCTGCTGCCCGCCCCGCTGGTCGCCCCGGAGCTGCGGATGCGCGGCGGCACCTACATCGGTGTCCCGGACCTCTACTGGCCGGAGCAGGGCGTCGCGGTGGAGGTGGACTCGGACCTGCGCTGCGTCAGCGAGGGCGAGGCCGCCTGGGTGCGCGGCGGCCAGCACCGGATGGAGTACCTGGGGATCCGGGTGGTGTACGTCTCCGGCGCCCGGCTGGCCGCGGACCCGGAGGCGGTCGGCGGCGAGCTGCGCGAGGCCTACCGGGCGGGCGGGACGGACGTGGTGGAGCTGATGGTGGTCTGAGCACCGACCGCACCGACCGCACCGCTCGGGCGCGGGCCGGGTCCAGCAGGTCCGGCTCAGGCCGGCCGGACCACCGGCGCGCCGACCAGCTCGACCCCGGCCGCCCGCAGTTCCTCCAGCGCGGCGGCGGTGGTCTCCGGCGCCACCCCGGCGGTGAGGTCGAGCAGCACCCGGGTGGTGAAGCCGGCCCGGGCGGCGTCCAGGGCGGTGGCCCGGACGCAGTGGTCGGTGGCGATGCCGACCACGTCGATCTCGTCGACCTGCCGTTCGCGCAGCCACTCCACCGGGCCGCGGTTGTTCTCGTCCAGCCCCTCGAAGCCGCTGTAGGCCGCCGAGTAGGCGCCCTTGTCGAAGACCGCCTCGACCGCGCCGGAGATCACCGAGGGGGCGAAGTTGGGGTGGAAGCCCACGCCTTCGGTCCCGGCCACGCAGTGCACCGGCCAGCTGGAGACGTAGTCCGGCTCGGCGGAGAAGTGCCCGCCCGGGTCGATGTGGTGGTCCCGGGTGGCGAGGATGTGCTGGTAGCCGGCGGGGGACTCGGCGATCAGGTCGGTGATGGCGGCGGCCACCTCGGCGCCGCCCGGGACGGCCAGGCTGCCGCCCTCGCAGAAGTCGTTCTGCACGTCGACGACGATCAGTGCCCGGTGCATGGCTCGCATCCTCGGATGTGGGGGGCGGGTGCGCCCCGGTGGCGGGTCCCTCGCGAACGCCGGACGGCCGGGGAGGAACTCCAGGGGAACTCTACGGCTGACTCTAGGGAGTGGCGCGCGGCGGCGGAAGGCTTGGGGCCCGTCTTCGGGCCCGGCGGCCCACCGCCGGTCCGCGCGGCCGTCCGCGACGCTCCGCAGGAGTCGGCAGGTCTGTCGGCAGGTCGGCCAACCGGTCGTCTGCCGGCCAGCCGGCCGACCGGACCGCCGGTCAGTCGATCCAGCCGGCCGACCGGACCGCCGGTCAGTCGATCAGCTCGGTGGGGATGACCGGGTCCCCCTTGGAGAGCTGGGTGGCCGACAGCGGCAGCGCGGCCCGGGCCCGGACGTGGCGGTCGCGGGCGGCGGTCAGCGGCTCGCGGCCGACGGTCTCGCCGGCCAGGACCAGCGGCACCTGGACGAGGTGGGGCCGCAGTTCCTCGGGGATCGGCCCGGTGCCGACCACCTCGGCCTCGGCGACGCCCTCGGCGTCGGGTCGGCGGGCGGCCCACTTGCGGCCGCCGACGCTGGTCTTGCCGCCGGCCGCGCGCTTGGCGACCGGGACGAGCGGGCCGTCCGGGGTCTCGGCGCGGGCGACCAGCTTGTAGACCATGGCGCAGGTCGGGTGGCCGCTGCCGGTGACCAGGCTGGTGCCGACGCCGTAGCCGTCCACCGGGGCGGCGGCGAGGGCGGCGATGGCGTACTCGTCCAGGTCCGAGGTGACGATGATCCGGGTCTTCTCGGCGCCGAGTTCGTCGAGCTGACGGCGGACCCGGTGGGCGGCCAGGATGAGGTCGCCGGAGTCGATCCGGACGGCGCCGAGTTCGGGCCCGGCCACCTCGACGGCGGTGCGGACGGCCTCGTGCAGGTCGAAGGTGTCGATCAGCAGGGTGGTGCCCCGGCCCATCGACTCGATCTGGGCCCGGAAGGCGTCCCGTTCGCTGTCGTGCACCAGGGTGAAGGCGTGTGCGGAGGTGCCGGTGGTGGGGATGCCGTACCGGTAGCCGGCCTCCAGGTCGGAGGTGGCGGCGAAGCCGGCCACGTAGGCGGCCCGGGCGGCGGCGACGGCGGCCTGCTCGTGGGCCCGGCGGGCGCCCAGTTCGATCACCGGCCGGCCGCCGGCCGCGGCGGTCATCCGGGAGGCGGCGGCCGCGACGGCGGAGTCGAAGTTGAGGATCGAGAGGATCACCGTCTCCAGGATCACCGTCTCGGCGAAGCTGCCCTCGACGGTGAGCACGGGGGAGCCGGGGAAGTAGACCTCGCCCTCGGGGTAGCCGTGGATGTCGCCGCGGAAGCGGTAGTCGGCCAGGAACCGCAGGGTGTCCTCGTCCACCACGCCCTGCTCGGACAGCCAGTCCAGCTGGGCGGTGTCGAAGCGGAAGTTCTCGACGGCGTCCAGCACCCGGCCGGTGCCGGCCATCACGCCGTAGCGGCGGCCGCTGGGGAGGCGTCGGGTGAACGCCTCGAAGACGGAGCGGCGGTGCGCGGCCCCGCTGCGCAGGGCGGCCTGCAGCATGGTGAGCTCGTAGCGGTCGGTGAGCAGCGCGGTCGAACCGGCCGCGCGCACTGATGTGGCGTCCATGAGGATGATGCTACTACCACTTAGCGTCAGAGTGACGATTTCTCTCGTTGCGACCCGGGGCGGAATCGCCCGGGTGTCCCCCGGATGGCAGCATGGGGCGTGAGAAGTCACGGACGAGTGTGCAACGAGGAGGCCTGCCGGTGAGTGTCGCGCCCGTGGAGATCGAGCGCCCGGAGGTCGAAGGACTGCCGGTGGCGGAGCCGGACACGCCCTGGGTGACCATCGTGCACAACGACCCGGTCAACCTCATGAGCTACGTCCAGTACGTCTTCCAGGCCTACTTCGGCTATCCGAAGGACAAGGCCCGGAAGCTGATGATGGACGTGCACAGCAAGGGTCGGGCGGTGGTCTCCAGTGGCTCCCGCGAGGAGATGGAGCGGGACGTCCAGGCGATGCACGGCTACGGCCTGTGGGCGACGCTGCAGCACGACTGACCTCCCCTCCGGCGTACGACCGACCGGGCGACCGACTGACCGCCCGCCTCCCCGGCGGTGCGGGCGAAGACGACGAAGACGGGCTGACCGATACAGATGGCTGGGTTGTTCGAGAGCACCGGCGATGGTGGCGCGGCGATCGCGCTGGACGAGGTGGAGGCCTCCATCCTGCGCTCGCTGGAAGTGCAGATGCTGGAGCTGATCGGCCCCGGCCCGGGCGGGGAGAGCGACGACCCGCTGGCGGCGCTGTTCGCCGAGGGGCCGAGCGAGGCGCCCGCGGACCCGGCGCTGGCCCGGCTGTTCCCGGACGCCTACGGCGACCCGGCCGCGCCGGCCGACACCGAGGCGCAGGCCGCCTCGGCCGAGTTCCGCCGCTACACCGAGCTCGACCTGCGGGCCCGCAAGCGGGACGACGCGCTGCAGGTGGTCCGGTCGCTGGACGGCCTGGGCGGCGGCGGGGTGCTCAAGCTGCCGGCCCCCGACTGCCTGCGCTGGCTGGGCGCGCTCAACGACCTGCGGCTGACCCTCGGGGCGCGGCTGGAGATCACCGAGGAGGGCGAGCAGGGCCTCTACGGGCTGCCGGACGGCGACGAGCGCAAGCCGCTGGTGATGGCCTACCTGTGGCTCGGGGCGCTCCAGGAGTCGCTGCTGGAGGCGATCGCCGACTGACGGTGGAGCGGTTTCCTCCGCTTCG
Source organism: Kitasatospora sp. NPDC059088 (assembly GCF_042738155.1). Classification (NCBI taxonomy): domain Bacteria; kingdom Bacillati; phylum Actinomycetota; class Actinomycetes; order Kitasatosporales; family Streptomycetaceae; genus Kitasatospora; species Kitasatospora sp. NPDC059088. The sequence goes on from NZ_JBHYGR010000008.1 coordinate 81,816, forward strand.
TCCGGCGATCCTGCCCGCTTTCGGGCAAGCCCCGGCCGTTCCGTCCAGCATGCGGACGATCGGCCGGGGCATTTTCGCATAAATCGGGCAAAACCTAGCAGGACATGCTCAAATATCGCTCAGATGAACACCGGTATCCGGATCGGGCGTGGTACGACTTCTCCCCACAAACGAGACCCACCAGGACGGTGACCATGGCCGAGCAGACCTACGACCAGGTGGTCGACGGGAAACCGGACGAAGAGGGCTACGAGCGGGGGCTCGGCAGCCGCCAGATCCAGATGATCGCGATCGGCGGCGCGATCGGCACCGGCCTCTTCCTCGGCGCCGGCACCGCGATCTCCAAGTCCGGGCCGAGCCTGATCCTCTCCTACGCGGTCGCCGGCCTGGTGATCTTCGCGATCATGCGCGCCCTCGGCGAACTCCTCACCTACCGCCCGGTCTCCGGCAGCTTCGCCGAGTACGCCCGGGAGTTCCTCGGCCCCTTCGCCGGCTACGTCACCGGCTGGACGTACTGGCTGTTCTGGGTCGTCACCGGCATGGCCGAGACCACCGCGGCCGCCGTGTACGTCAAGTTCTGGGCGCCCGGCATCCCGCAGTGGGCCAGCGCGTTGACCTTCCTGGTCATCCTCTACGCGGCCAACCTGATCTCGGTGAAGCTGTTCGGCGAGATCGAGTTCTGGTTCTCCATGGTCAAGGTCACCGCCATCATCGGCATGATCCTGATCGGCATCGGCGTGCTCACCCTCGGGTTCAGCAAGGCCGGTGACACCGCGTCGATCACCCACCTGTGGCAGGACGGCGGCTTCTTCCCCAAGGGCATCGGCGCCACCGTGATGACCCTGCAGATCGTCATGTTCGCCTACCTGGGCGTCGAACTCGTCGGCGTCACCGCGGGCGAGAGCGAGAACCCCGAGAAGACCCTGCCGCGCGCCATCAACACCCTGCCCTGGCGCATCGCGCTGTTCTACATCGGCGCCCTGGTGGTCATCCTCTCGCTGGTGCCGTGGCGGGAGTTCCAGCCCGGCGTCAGCCCGTTCGTCGCCGCCTTCGGCAAGATCGGCATCCCGGCCGCGGCCGGCATCATCAACTTCGTGGTGCTCACCGCGGCGCTCTCCTCCTGCAACTCCGGGATGTACTCCACCGGCCGGATGCTGCGCGACCTCGCCCTGCGCGGCCAGGCCCCCGGGCAGCTCACCAAGCTCAACAGCCGCCGCACCCCGGCCTTCGCGATCACCATCTCCTGTGTGCTGATGGGCGCCGGCGTGGTCCTCAACTACCTCGTCCCGGCACGGGCGTTCGAGTACATCACCTCGGTCGCCACGGTCTGCGGGCTGTGGACCTGGGCGATGATCCTGATCTCCCAGATCCGCTACCGCAAGGCCTGGCAGGCCGGCCACCTGCCGCCGCCCACCTTCAAGGCCCCCGGCGGCGCCTGGGTCAGCTGGGCCGCCCTCGCCTTCCTGGCCATGGTCGTGGTGCTGATCGCCCTGGACGCCGACAACCGGATCTCGCTGTACGTCTTCCCCGGCTGGGCGCTGGTGCTGGTGATCGGCTACCAGGTGCTCAAGCGCCGCAACCCGGAGTCCGTCCACGGCACCGCCCACGACCACCTGCACGCCCGCAACGGCGGCTGACACCCCCGGCGCGGCCGGGCGTCCGCGGGCCCGCGACCGGGTGGCGGACACCCGGCGACCGGGCCTCGGACGCCCCGGCGGACATCCGGTAGGGCGTGGCATCCTGGCCGACATGCTGACCATCACCCGAGAGATCCGCGACCGGATCGTGGCCCACGCCCGCGCCGACCACCCGGACGAGGCCTGCGGCGTGGTCGCCGGCCCGGCCGGCAGCGGCCGGCCCGAGCGGTTCGTCCCGATGCTCAACGCGGCCCGCTCGCCCACCTTCTACGAGTTCGACTCGGGCGACCTGCTCAAGCTCTACCGCGAGATGGACGACCTGGACGAGGAGCCGGTGATCGTCTACCACTCGCACACCGCCACCGAGGCCTACCCCTCCCGCACCGACGTGAGCTACGCCTCCGAGCCGTTCGCCCACTACGTCCTCGTCTCCACCGCCGAGGGAGCCGCCGAGGACGACCCCTACGAGTTCCGCTCGTTCCGCATCGTGGACGGCGAGATCACGGAGGAAGACGTCCAGGTCGTCGAGGCCCACCCGGCCTGACCGGCACCCACCCGGACCCGGGCGCCCCCCCCCCCCCCCCCCGGGGGGGGGGCCCCCCCGGGCCGGGGGGATAAAAGGAATGGGAAATGAATAATCACGTTGGCGGGGGCGGGCTGGTGGGGGGGGGCCCGGGAAGAT
>NZ_JBHYGR010000008.1:84144-90595 GCF_042738155.1 Kitasatospora sp. NPDC059088
CTTTTTTGTGTTGTCGCTGTGCTCGGGTCCGCCCCCCCCCCCCCCCCCCCCCCCCCCCCCCCGCCCCCCCCGCCCCCCCCCCGCGGGGGGGGGCCCCCCCCCCCCCCGGCGTCCCGGAGGAATCTCAGCATCGGAAACGAAAGCATCCGGATCGCGGGACGGGCATGTCGGAGCGGGCCCGGGAATCTATACGATGAGCCCATGCGTTCCGTCGATGTGAGCAACCAGGCCCCGGGCACCCGCCTCGTGGCGCGCCTGCACATCGACCTGTGCCGGCACGCCGGCGCGATCTGTCCCGGCACGCCCGCGCGCTCGCGCTGAGAGCCGCCCCGCCCCACCCGGGCCCCGCCGCCTCCCCGGCGGCGTCGAGCCCCGGGCACCCTCCGCCCCGCCGCGCCCGTTGCGGCCCACCCACCCCACACGACTCGCACAGGAGCGCACCCATGGCCATCGAGGTCCGCATCCCGACCATCCTCCGCACCTACACCGACGGCGCCAAGGCCGTCGAGGGCAACGGCAGCAACCTCGCGGAACTCTTCACCGACCTCGACGCCCGCCACCCGGGCATCGCCGCCCGCCTGGTCGACGGCGGCGAGCTGCGCCGCTTCGTCAACGTCTACCTGAACGACGAGGACGTCCGGTTCCTGGAGGGCATCTCCACCGCCCTCGCCGACGGCGACAGCGTCACCATCCTGCCCGCCGTGGCCGGCGGCGCCCGCTGACCTCCCGGTTCCCCCGGCACCGTCCCCGCCCGTGACGCAACGGGGCCGGCGCCGGGGTCGGGGGAACCGCCCCTCTTCACCCTCACCGCCGTGGCCGGAGGCCTCCCTTGCGATACGACAGTCCGCTCGAAGCCGTCGGCAACACCCCCCTGGTCCGCCTGCCCCGGCTGTCCGCCGCCGTCCCCGGCAACGACGACGGCCTGGTGACCCTCTGGGCCAAGCTGGAGGACCGCAACCCCACCGGCTCCATCAAGGACCGCCCGGCGCTGCACATGATCGAGCGCGCCGAGGCCGACGGCCGGCTCACCCCCGGCTGCACGATCCTGGAGCCCACCAGCGGCAACACCGGCATCTCGCTCGCCATGGCCGCCAAGCTCAAGGGCTACCGGATGGTCTGCGTGATGCCCGAGAACACCAGCGAGGAACGGCGCGAACTGCTCCGGATGTGGGGCGCCGAGATCATCCCCTCCCCGGCCGCCGGCGGCTCCAACACCGCCGTCCGGATCGCCAAGGAGATCGCCGCCGAGCACCCCGACTGGGTCATGCTCTACCAGTACGGCAACCCCGACAACGCGGGCGCCCACTACGCCACCACCGGCCCCGAGATCCTCGCCGACCTCCCCACCGTCACCCACTTCGTGGCCGGCCTCGGCACCACCGGCACCCTGATGGGCGTCGGCCGCTACCTGCGCGAGAAGGTCCCCGGCGTACGGATCGTCGCCGCCGAACCGCGCTACGACGACCTGGTGTACGGGCTGCGCAACCTCGACGAGGGCTTCGTCCCCGAGCTGTACGACGCCGAGGTGCTCACCACCCGCTTCTCGGTCGGCTCCGCCGACGCCGTCCGCCGTACCCGCGAACTCCTCCAGCAGGAGGGCATCTTCGCGGGCGTGTCCACCGGCGCCATCCTGCACGCCGCGATCGGCGTCGGCCGCAAGGCGGCGGCCGCCGGGGAGCGCGCGGACGTCGTGTTCGTGGTCGCGGACGGCGGCTGGAAGTACCTCTCCACCGGCATCTACACCGCCGAGTCCACCGAGGCGGCGGTCGAGGCCTTGCAGGGCCAGCTCTGGGCCTGATGCCCTAGCGTCCCTGGTTCGACACCGCCCGCTGGGCCCGGGACCAGACCTGGCGGTCCACGGTGCCGGCCCGGCGGCGGAAGGCCGACAGCGGCACCTCGCGCAGCTCGTCGGTCTCCAGCCAGCTGGCCCGGCCCTGCCGGTCGCCCACCGAACCGGGCGGCAGCGGCAGCACGCCCGGGCGCTCGGCGTGGTGCTTGCTGGTGATCTTCGCGACGGTGGCGGTCCGGCCGTGCACCCGCAGCACCAGGCAGGGGCGGTCCTTGGCGCCCGGGCCGTCCTCGAACGGCACCTCGGCCCACCAGATCTCCTGCGGCTCCGGCCCGGCCCCGGTGCGCGGGCGCGGCCGCGGGCGGGTCGGGGCGGCCGGGCGGGACGCGGGGCGGGTGCGCCTGACCAGCGCCGCCGCGACGGCGGCCAGCACGGCGACGCCCGCCAGCAGGAGAACGATCCAGATGCCAGTCATGCCGCGAACCGTACCGGGCCGCCGGTGGACGCCACCACCGTGGCGGCCGTGACAGTTGAGCATTTGTCCGTACGTTGCTCCCGGTTCGTCACGGATCCGCCACGACGCCCGTTCTGCGGCCTGCGTCCCGGTGCCGTCCGGAAAGGCTGCCCCACGAACGTCCGCCCCCGTCCCCCCGGAGGTGCCTTCGTGAACAGCGACGCACTGTGGTCGTACGCCGAGATCGCCCGGCACATCAACGTCCAGCCCGAGACCGTCCGCAACTACCGGCGGCACGGACTGCTGCCCGACCCCGACGTGATCGACGGCAGCGGACACCCCCGCTGGTACCCCGCGACCATCCGCACCTGGGCCCGCAACCGCCCCCGGCACCGCTGATCCGGCGCCGCGGCCCCCGCCCCGGCGGTCTGGGTGATTCCAGCCACAGCCCGGCACGGGGACGGGGGCAAAGTGCTGCTCCGCCCTTACCCTCGACACACCAACGCAGTGCTACCGGCCGGTCCACCGGCCCGGCCTGCCGTTTTCCATGCTTGTTTTCCATGCTGTTTCCATGTCGTACGCCAACAGCAGCCAGGACGTGTCGGGGCGGAGGGGCTCGGATGAAACTGACCGTGGTGGGGTGCTCGGGGAGCTTCCCGTCCGCCGACTCGCCGTGCTCCAGCTACCTGGTCGAGGCCGACGGCTACCGCGTGGTGCTGGACCTCGGCAACGGCGCGCTCGGCGCGCTGCAGAAGTACACCGGCCTCTACGAGGTCGACGCCGTCCTGCTCAGCCACCTGCACGCGGACCACTGCGTCGACCTGTGCGCCTACTGGGTCGCCCGCAACTACCGCGCGGAGGGCTGCCCCGACCTGCTCCCGGTGTACGGTCCGGCCGGCACCGCCGAGCGGCTCGCCCGGGCGTACGACATGCCGGAGAACCCCGGGATGAAGGAGGTGTTCGAGTTCCGCACGCTCACTCCGGGCAGCTTCGGGCTCGGCCCGTTCCGGGTCTCCGTCGCGCAGGTCAACCACCCGGTGGACGCCTTCGCCTTCCGGCTGGAGCACGACGGCCGCGCGCTGGTCTACTCCGGTGACACCGGGGAGAGCCCCGAGCTGGTCGAACTCGCCCGGGACGCCGACCTGTTCCTCTGCGAGGCCGCCTACCTGGACGGCCGCGACACCTACCGGGCCGTCCACCTCAACGGCCGGGAGGCCGGTGAGCACGCGGCCGCCGCCGGGGCGCACCGGCTCGTGCTCACCCACATCCCGCCGTGGACCGACGCCGAGCGCAACCGCCGCGACGCCGCCGCCGCGTACGCCGGCCCGGTGGAGCTGGCCCGGGCCGGCGCGGTGTACGAGATCTGATCCCTGCTCCGGACCCGATCCGCTGTTCCTGGTCCGGGCCCCTGCTCTGGATCTGGTCTTCGAAGACGGACCCTAGCGTCGGCCGGGTACCGGCAGGCCGAGGTGGTCGCGCAGGGTCGGGCCGGTGTAGTCGGTGCGGAACACCCCGCGTTCCTGGAGCAGCGGGACGACCCGGTCGACGAACTCGTCCAGGCCGCCCGGGGTGAGGTGCGGGACGAGGATGTATCCGTCGGCCGCGTCGTTCTGCACGAAGTGGTCGATCTGCCCGGCGACGGTGGCGGGGGAGCCGATGAAGGACTGCCGGCCGGTCACCTCGATGACCAGTTCACGGCTGGTCAGGTTCTTCTCCGCGGCCAGCGCCCGCCAGCGTGCGGCGGTGCCCACCGGGTCCGGGATCCGGACCCGGCCCTGGACCAGCGCGCTGTCCGGGTCGGGGTCGACGTCCGGCAGCGGCCCGTCCGGGTCGTGGTCGGACAGGTCGACGCCCCAGACCTGCTCCAGGTAGTTGATCGTGGTCTGCGGCCCGACCTGGGCCCGGCGGACCTCGGCGGCGCGCTCGGCCGCGTCGGCGTCGGTGTCGCCGAGGACGAAGGTGGCCGCGGGCAGGATCTTCAACTCGTCCGGCTTGCGGCCGTAGGCGGCCAGTCGCCGTTTGACGTCCTGGTGGAAGGCCTGGCCGTCGGCGAGGGTGGAGTGGCGGCTGAAGATGACGTCGGCGGCGGACGCGGCGAACTCGCGGCCCTCGTCGGAGTCCCCGGCCTGGATGACCACCGGGTGGCCCTGCGGCGGGCGGGGCAGGGAGAGTCGGCCCTCGACCTCGAACTGCGGCCCGGAGTGCCGCACCCCGGCGGCCCCGGTGTCCCAGAACTCCCTTGCCAGTTCGACGGATTCGGCGGCCCGGGTGTAGCGGTCGGCCCGGTCCAGGTAGCCGCCGCGGCGGAAGTTCTCCCCGGTGAAGGCGTCCGAGGAGGTGACCACGTTCCAGGCCGCCCGGCCGCCGGAGAGGTGGTCCAGGGAGGCGAAGCGGCGGGCGAGTTCGTACGGCTCGTTGAAGGTGGCGTTCACCGTGGCCGCCAGGCCGATCCGTTCGGTGACGGCGGCCAGGGCGTTCAGCACGGTGATCGACTCGGGGCGGCCGACCACGTCCAGGTCGTGGATGCGGCCGTTGGTCTCGCGCAGTCGCAGGCCCTCGGCGAGGAAGAAGAAGTCGAACTTGCCGCGTTCGGCGGTCTGCGCGAGGTGGCGGAAGGAGTCGAACTCGATGTGGCTGCCGGAGGCCGGGTCGCTCCACACCGTGGTGTTGTTGACGCCGGGGAAGTGGGCGGCGAGGTGGATCTGCTTGAGCGGACGGTCCGTCATCGGGTCACCTCGGCGAGGGCGGGGGAGTCGGTGGTGGGGACGCTCGCCGCGGCCGCGGCGGCGGCGTAGCGGCTGGCCGGGCGGGGCAGTCCGAGGTGGTCGCGCAGGGTGCGGCCGGAGTGGCCGGCGCGCAGCAGCCCGGTGGCGCGCAGGGCCGGGGCGGTCCGCTCGGCGAGGGCGGCCAGGTCGCGCGCGGGCTCGGCGGGGACGAGGTGGAAGCCGTCCACGCCGGTGCCGGTGGAGCTGAGTTCGGCGAGCAGCCGCTGCTCGGCGGCCCGGTCGGGCAGGGCGGCGTCGAGCCGGGCGAGGATGCGCAGCTGTTCGCCGGAGCGCAGCCGCAGTTCGGTGGCGGCGGTCAGCCGGGCGGCCCGGTCGGGGGCGTCCAGGACGACGACGTCGGCGTACCGGATCGCGGTGGCGACCCGGGCCCGCCCGCCGGGGGTGGCGTCCGGGACGAGGTCGGCGGCGGACACCGGCACCACGACCACCGGGCGGCCCTGCGGCGGGCGCGGGGTGATGGAGGGGCCGCGGACCGAGAAGTGGCGGCCCTCGAAGTCGATGTAGTGCAGCTTGTCGCGGTCGACGAACCGGCCGGTGGCGGTGTCGCGGATCTCCGCGTCGTCCTCCCAGCTGTCCCAGAGCCGGGCGGCGACCTCGGCGGCGTCGGCCGCCTCGGCCCACAGCTCGTCCTCGGGGGCGACCGGGCGGCGGCCGAAGGCCCTGGTCTCGGCCTCGGTGCCGGAGACGCCGACCAGCCAGCCGGCCCGGCCCGCGCTCACCCAGTCCAGGGTGTTGAGCGAGATGGAGGTGTGGAAGGGCTCGGTGTGGGTGGTGGTGACGGTCGGGACCAGGCCGATCCGCGAGGTCAGCGGGGCGATCCGGGCGAGGGTGGCGAGCGCGTCGGGGCGGTGCGGCTCGGGGGCGAAGGAGTCGTCGAGGGTGACGAAGTCCAGGCCGGCGCGCTCGGCGAGGAGGGCGAGGCCGGCGTAGTGGGCGGCGTCGAAGTGGCCGGGACTGTCGATGGCGGCGGAGAGGTGCAACTGGCGGGGCATGGCGAGCCTGGCTTTCCTCGTGCGGAGGTGCGCGGAGGTGCGCGGCCGTGCGTGGACAGCGGCCCCGTACGGGTGCGGGGGTGCGGTCACGCGCGGCGCGGTTGCGCGGTGACGGCCCGTGGGCAGGCGGAGGCCCGCGACGGGCGGGGGAGGAGGGCGGCCGGCGCCGGGCGGGGACTCAGCCGGGCGGCGGCGGGGCGAAGGATCGGCTCAGCCGCGACACGCCGCCGACCACACGCGACCGAAGTCGATGTGGCTGCGGGTCACCAGCGGGCACGAGGCGTTCACCGGTTCAGTTGACCAGGGCCTCCGGCGGTTCGTCAACCGCCGTTTCCGCACGGTGGAACCTCCCGGGAACGCCGAAGGCCCCGCCCGGCCGCCGGGGGAGCGGCGGTGGGGCGGGGGCGTCGGAACGGGCGGGACCGGCGTC
>NZ_JBHYGR010000008.1:90605-94273 GCF_042738155.1 Kitasatospora sp. NPDC059088
CCCGGGTTATCGGCCCGGGGGGCCGCGGGTGTGCGAACACCCGCGGTTCCGCTCGGGTGACCCCGCCGGCCCCCGCTATGGCCCCCCCCCGCGCGGCGGGGTGGCGGGGGGGGGGGGGGGCCTTCGGAACGGGCGGGACCGGCGTCAGGCCTTGGTCACGTCCTCGATCTCGCTGTCGTCCTCGCGACCGGGGGTCTTGAGGTTGAACTTGGTGATCGCGAAGCGGAACGTGAAGTAGTAGATCGCCGCGAAGACCAGGCCGATCGGGATGATCAGCAGCGGGTTCTTGGCCAGGCTGAAGTTGATCGTGTAGTCGATCAGACCGGCCGAGAAGCTGAATCCGTGGTGGACGCCGAGGCCCCAGGTGACGGCCATCGAGACGGCGGTCAGCACCGCGTGGATCGCGTACAGGACCGGGGCGATGAAGAGGAAGGTGAACTCGATCGGCTCGGTCACGCCGGTGACGAAGCTGGTCAGCGCGATCGAGATCATCATGCCCATGACGGCCTTGCGGCGCTCGGGGCGGGCGCAGTGGGCGATCGCGAGGGCGGCGGCGGGCAGCGCGAACATCATGATCGGGAAGAAGCCCGCCTGGAACTGGCCGGCCGTCGGGTCGCCCGCCAGGAAGCGGTTGATGTCGCCGTGCACGACGGTGCCGTCCGGCTTGGTGAAGTCACCGGTCTGGAACCAGGCGTAGGTGTTGACGAACTGGTGCATGCCGATCGGGATCAGCGCGCGGTTGACCAGGCCGAAGATGCCGGCGCCGACCGCGCCCGCACCCACCAGGCTGTTGTTGACGTGCGAGATCGCGTCGCCGACGGGCTGCCAGCCGAGGCCGAACAGGACGCCCAGGCCAGTGCCGACGAAGGCCATGATGATCGGGACGAGGCGGCGGCCGTTGAAGAAGCCCAGCCAGTCGACCAGCTTGGTGCGGTGGAACCGCTGCCACAGGATGGCCGCGAGCAGACCGACCACGATGCCGCCGAGGACGCCCGGGTCCTGCGGCTTGCCCGCGGGGAGGGCGGCGGTGACGGTGCCGTCCGCCGGGAAGGCGGTCAGCACGTTCTTGAACACGAGGTAACCGACCAGCGCCGCCAGCGCCGTGGAGCCGTCCGCCTTCTTGGCGTAGCCGATCGCGATGCCGACGCAGAACAGCAGCGGCAGCGCACCGGTGATGGCGGTACCCGCAGCGCCGAAGACCTCGACGAGCTTCGCGGGGAAGTGCCACTTCTCATGGACGTCGGGCTGGCCCAGACGCGCCAGCAGACCGGCCGCCGGCAGCACGGCGATCGGCAGCTGGAGGCTGCGACCGACCTTCTGGAGACCGGGGAGGACGGCATTGCCGAACTTCTTGATCGGCGCCGGAGCCTTGGCGGGCGCCGGTGCCTGCGCAGACTGACTCATGGGGGTGGGTTCCTAACGGCATGGCGGGTCGGTCGGGGGGAAGGCACGGGGGCCGAACCGCGAACTGGTCTACACCACACGTGGTGTAGACCAGTTTTGTAGCACGGGTGGAGAACTCGGGGAAGCCCGGATAGCGGGGTTGTCGAGAAGCGCTATGAAATCGAAACCTGGATCCGGAGCGTTGATCATGATTTCAGTCGCGATTGTGATTTTGGCTATTTGCGCAACAAAAAGCGCCGGGCCCTTGCGGCGCCCGGGTCGTGGCGGGTCCGGCGGCCACCGTCGGGGCCGGGTCCGGGCGATCCGGCCGCTCCCGGGCGTGCGCGACGGCTGCCGAGAGTGACCGGAGGGTCGCGGACGTGCCCGGTGGGGCGCCCTCCGACGGCGGTCGGCACCCGTCCCGACCGCCGCCGGCACCCGTTCTGACCGCTGTCGGCACCCGTCCCGACGGCCGTCCGGCCGGCCGGATCGCGACCGAATTACCCATTCGGTGACTCCCGGGTAGGGAATTCCGTCCTTCGGTGAAATGCCGAAGGCCCCCGGACCGGTGGGTCCGAGGGCCTTTGCCGGAGGTTCTCCGGGAATTCGTTCCGTACGGTCGGGGAATCAGGCCTTGGTGACGTCCTCGACCTCGTCCTCGTCCTCGCGCCCCGGTGTTTTCAGATCGAATCTGACGATGATGAACCGGAAGAGCGCGTAGTACACCGCGGCGAAGCAGAGCCCGATGACGATGATCAGCCACGGTTTGGTGGCGAGCCCCCAGTTGATCACGTAGTCGATCAGGCCGGCCGAGAAGCTGAAGCCGTCGTGCACCCCCAGTCCCCAGGTGACCGCCATCGAGGCGCCGGTCAGCAGCGCGTGCAGGCCGTACAGGGCCGGGGCGATGTAGGCGAAGGAGTACTCGATCGGCTCGGTGACGCCGGTGACGAAGGAGGTCAGGCCGACCGAGAGCATCAGGCCGTAGATCTCCTTGCGGCGGTGCGGCTTGGCCGAGTGCGCGATCGCGAGTGCCGCGGCGGGCAGCGCGAACATCATGATCGGGAAGAATCCGGACTGGAACTGCCCCGCCGTCGGGTCCCCCGCGAGGAAACGCGGGATGTCGCCGTGCACGATGCTGCCGTCGGCCTTCGTGAACTCGCCGAACTGGAACCAGACGAAGGTGTTCAGCAGCTGGTGCATACCGATCAGCAGCAGCGCGCGGTTGAACAGGCCGAAGATGCCCGCGCCGCCCGCGCCGAGATCGGCGAGGTTCTGCGAGAAGTCGTTGAGGCCGCGGCCGATCGGGGGCCAGACCCACAGGGCGACGCAGGCGGTGGCCAGGCCGACCACGGCGGTGATCATCGGAACGAGGCGGCGGCCGTTGAAGAAGCCCAGCCAGTCGACCAGTCTGACGCGGTGGAACCGGACCCACAGCCAGGCCGACATCAGGCCGATCAGGATGCCGCCCAGCACCCCCGGGTTCTGGTACGTCGCGGCCGCCACCTTGGCCGAGCCGTAGTCGACGCACTGGGCGGTCCACGCGTCGGGGATCTGGACCGTCCCGGCCTTGCAGTGCTCCGGGAACGCGTGCAGCACCTTGTAGTAGACGAGGAAGCCGACCACGGCCGCCAGCGCCGTCGAACCGTCCGCCTTCTTGGCCATGCCGATCGCCACGCCGATGCAGAACAGCAGCGGCAGGCCGAGCGAGGAGTCGAGCAGTGCGCCGCCGGCCGCCGCGAAGACCTTGGCGACGTTGTTCCAGCCCAGGCCGTCCTTGCCGAACACGTCCGGCTGGCCGAGCCGGTTGAGGATGCCCGCCGCGGGCAGCACCGCGACCGGGAGCTGGAGGGAGCGGCCCATCTTCTGGAGGCCGCCGTAGAAGGTGTGCCACCACAGGTTCTGCGGGGCCGTGGCGCCTGCCGAACTCATCCTTCGCCCTCCGAGCGCGGTTGCCGACCGGTGGGCCCCTGCGGGACCCTCGGGCGGGGGTCAGGAACACCCGGGGTCCTTCCTGCGTTCATCGGAGTACACATATATTGGTGTAGACCACTTTGGGACGCAGGCCGGACGCCGGGACGCGAGCCCCGCTGATCGTCATCCTCGGGTGGCGGCCCGGAGCCTGCGCGCCGGAATGGGCCAAAAGTGGACTAACGTGGCAGACCGGACCTGCTCGGGTCATGCTGGTGGGGGGGGGCCGGGGGGGGGGCCCCCCCCCCACCACCCCCACCCCCCCCCCCCCCCACCACCCCCCCCCCCACCCACCACGACAGACCCCCCCACACCCA